>JAHEMM010000107.1 GCA_024643655.1 Chitinophagaceae bacterium
GCTAATAACAGAAGAGTGGAATTTGTAAAAAATTGAATTCCCTCCCCCGCAACAATAGAGTTGTAAACTTAGCAGCATGCATTAGAAAATTCTTAAGAGTAACCCTCTGTAAAGAACTTTTTAAAATAAATTCTATGCATATTAAAAAATTATTTTTTGTTTGTTATTAACAAAACTTTGCAATACATTAAAGAATCTAAAAACATCAAAATAACGACAATCAAAAAGAATCTTTATGAAAAGAATAAAGATCATTGCAAACTCCCTACTATTTCTTACGCTAGTTTTTTGTACAATAAAAATTCAGGCGCAAACTGATAGTACACAAAATTATGACGAGTTAATAAGTCCTACCAATATGGAAGTGGCTGCCATGTATAGTTTGTCGTTGATAGGCTCTGTGCCTGTAGGAAGAAATACGGAGGTATATGAACATGCGGCTAAAATTTCAAAAGAAGTTTTAAATAATAACCCGAAGCACCCCGGCGCATTACATTATCTGATACATGCTTATGACGATCCCGAACATGCGGCGATGGACAAATCAACTGCAGACAAATATTCGGTAGTAGCACCTGCTGCAGGTCATGCTTTGCATATGCCAACACATATTTATCTTTCTTTAGTGCTATGGGATAATGTGATCAGCTCCAATATTGACTCATGGAAAGCAGGGCAGGAATATGGGAAAAAAGTAATCAATCCAGCATTGTCACCTATCCCAGTAACTTTTGTCAAACCATGGGTGTTCATGAATTAAATAGTAAAAATAATTACGAATTAATTGATTTGGAAAGCTATTAAAACGAATAACATGAAAACAAATAATAAAATTACAATGGCACTAGCCTTAATGATAGGCTTGTCTCTTAGCCTTTATGTAAAAGCCCAGGAGCAAGTAGTGCTTAAAGCTAAAGTTGAAACTATAAAAAAAGTAGGTGATCAGACTAAGTACAAGCTGTATGAATTATTCAATTATAGTTTCATGGGTGAACTTTTTTATAAAATGTTTCCTAAAGCAATTGGGAAAAAAAATGCTGCAACTGATGCAATAAATAATATGACTAAAGATCAAACTACTCTTGAATACTCTACAATTACATATACCCAGGAAAGTATGAAAATGGTAGTAAAAAATGATACCGCAACAGTTACAATGCTTCTTCGCTTTAACCCGGAAGGAACCAGACTATTTATGACTATAAAAATAGCCGATTATAACTCAATGACGATGAGTGTCCCAAAAAACAAAACAATTTCTTCAACATCACAAAATCAATTAGGACCGGCTGGGATTGCCAGTACAAATATTATTGGGTATCATGCAGACAAATATGTTTTTAAAAACGAGAGTATTTTAGATCTGCTTCCTGGCGATTCTGTAAGTGTAAAAAGATCAGATAATGGTGAAGCATGGCTTGCACCAGAAGCACCAGGAATTGGTATTATGAGAGGATTTTATACAAATTTAAAACTTGGAGGATATGATTTAGGAGGCGCAGATAATGGTGGCATCATGTCTGTTATAGATCGGCTTCTTGATATTGGAGTTCCATTGAAAACAACAGAAATTTCAACTTTTAAAAGTATTAAACAGTCTCCAACTTCTCCTCTTTACTTTTATAAAATAATCACAACAACTGAAATTACAAGTGTAACGCTGGAACCTTTAGACACAAGTACTACAAAACTACCGGGCAATGACAAAGAAGCTTTACCTCCCCTTCCAAATGATGATCCTGAAAAATGCAATTGTAGCTGCAAAAAATATGCTGAATATATGGCATTAAGTAAGATGAGTAAAAAAGACAAAAAAAATATGGATATGAGTAAGTTTCCACAAGTTGATATGAAATGTATAAAAGAATGTATACCTGTATGGATGAAAAATTGTATTTCAATAAAATAATAATTTTCAAAGTGACCGGTTTCATTTTTTCTATTTATCAAAAAGTAAGATCATAACCAATTATAATGTTCTAACATTTCATTTAAAACTTTAACTAACTCAACTGCCCTACAAAAAACCCGCAATTACGGGTTTTTTAGTATTAAACAAATTCAATTATTCCCAATCGAAATAAAATTCAAAATAAATCCAATGAAGTTTAATAACCGAGGTTGCAAGAGCGAAGTATAAAATTTTTTTAGCATAAAAAATAAGTGATTCTTCGGTAAATACTTTTTTTTGTTACTAACAAAACTTTATTATATTTTAAGGATTCTAAAAACATCATAATAACGACAATGAAAAAAAATAAACCCATTACAACTTCACTATTATTTTTTATTCTACTTTTTTGTACATCAAAAATTCTGGCGCAAACTGATAGTACACAAAATTATGACGAGTTAATAAGCCCTACTAATATGGAAGCGCCGGGCATTGTAGCATTTTTGTCTGACTCTTCTGTTTACATAAAAAATATGACCATTTTTCTGAAATCAGGGAAACATAAAGCAACTCTAAAAAAAGAGAGGGAAACAATGACTATGAGTTTTAATCCTAAAACAGTAGCCATGAAGGTTGAATTTGCTGATCAGGTGAAACGAGTAATTTCTGGAAATTCGTACGCTGGAGATCTTAAATATGGAAGTGGCTATCAAATTTATATTGCTACTACCCCAATCGGAAAAATAAAGCAGCCCCCTATGTATTTTGATAATAATGGTTATATATATATAAGCCCTAAAAAAGACGATTATATGAAAGTGTCGCTTCAAAGCTTAAGTAAATTTATGCCATCTCAAGGATTTTTCGATATGGCAACATTGCCTAACCTTAACATTCCAGAAGGTCCGGCAACTTATTATGGCATGGATGTAAGCCCGAAAAAATTTCCAATTCTTGAGTGGGCTTTTGTTTATAAGCCAAAATATTTTGAAGGAAATGATTTTAAAAAAGAGTCATTGCCTTGTAAAGGAGATTCAACATGTACAAGATATACATTGAAAACAGGAGAACAGTCTGGCAGCTATGTATTGTTCGATTCAAAAAACAGGTTGAGAGAAATACATACCAAAGATGAAGGTTTCATCATTTTTTCCTATCAAAAAGTAACATTTGACATTCCTGATGCTAAGGATATGTCAGCCTATTTTTAATTGTACCTATAATAACAAAATGATTTAATACAATAATAATCTGCTTAAAATTTTCAATTAAACCAACTGCTTAACCAGAAACCCGCAAATGCGGGTTTCTTTAGTTCCGATTAAAATAAATAGGCATATAAACAAGGTATATAACAACATTTCATTCATCGTACCACCAATATTATTATCATTTCAACTGATAGCAGTTATATTAAAAAAACTACGTTGAGCATCGATTATTATAAGGAATAAAATTGTTTCAATCTGGAAAATATTATTTCAGTAAATTTAGAAACCAAAAACCAGCACCATGAAACAGTACAATTTCATTTACATCACACTAATAGCAATACTGACTTTTGCTTGTTCGCCAAAAAAGAACAATTCTGCTGACATTCTTGGAGAAATCAGTTTCGAAGTTACCGGGAAAAAAGAGGCGCAAGCCTCCTTTAAAAAAGGCATGTTGCTCTTACACAGTTTTGAATACGAAGATGCGGCTGATGAGTTTCGTAATGCTATTGCTCTTGATTCAGCTTTTGCAATGGCATATTGGGGTGAAGCGATGACTCACAATCACCCTCTTTGGCGATACCAGAACCTGGAAAAAGCAATTTCTATTTTAAACCAACTTGCACCCACACCTGAAGAAAGAGAAGCAAAAACCAAAACAGAACTGGAAAAAGATCTGTTTAAAGGAATACATATTTTATATGGATCAGGAAATAAAGTCAGCAGAGATAGCAGCTTTGCAGAATATATGGGCGCATTGTATAATAAATATCCGGACAATAATGAAGTGGCTGCCATGTATAGCTTGTCATTGATAGGCTCTGTGCCTGTAGGAAGAAATACGGAAGTGTATGAACATGCGGCTGAAATTGCCAAAGAAGTTCTAAATAAAAACCCGAAGCATCCCGGCGCATTACATTATCTGATACATGCTTATGACGATCCCGAACATGCGGCGATGGCCAAATCAACTGCAGACAAATATTCAGTAGTAGCACCTGCTGCAGGGCATGCTTTGCATATGCCAACACATATTTATCTTTCTTTAGGACTATGGGATAATGTGATCAGCTCCAATATTGACTCATGGAAAGCTGGGCAGGAAAGAAAGGAAAGAAAAAAACTTAGCAACAATGCATTGAACTACCATGCATACCATTGGCTGATGTATGGCTACTTACAAAAAGATGATAAAAAGGCAGCCAGAATGATTGTAGACAGCATGCTTATATTTAATAATGAAATGAATAGTGAGAGGGCAAGGGAACACATGATATATCAGAAATCGACTTACCTGGCCGAAACAAATGAATATGGAAACGATATTAATGATATTGCAGTACAAGTTAATGATTTGAATATAACAACCCGGGCTATGGACCATTTTGCAAATGGGATGAATTTATATCATAAGAAAAATATAACCGGTTTGAATAACATCATTTTACGGCTTACCAGCGAAATTTTATTGGATGAAGAAAGAATATCCAACACGGGAAATAAAATTTGCGGAAGCATTAAAGCAGAATTACCCAACTCCCTGGATATAGAACAGGCTACCATTATGCTACTTGAACTTAAAGCAATGAGTGCCTGGCTAAAGAATGATAAATCTTTAACTGAAAATTTCTTGAAAAAAGCCATTGATATGGAAACTAAAATTAGTTTTTCGTATGGACCTCCGCCCATTGTAAAACCTTCATTTGAGCTCTATGGAGAATGGTTGCTTGAAAACAACAGACCACAAGAAGCATTGGTACAATTTGAGCAATCGCTGAAAGCAGCTCCTAATAAGTTATTATCGGTAAAAGGAAAAGATAAAGCAAATGAAGAAATAAAAAATAACAAGCTGGCAGTTTTATAATAAAGAGTAATATGAAAATCTCAGACAGCAGAAAAAGAATAATCCGGCTGATTGTTCTCTTTATCATTGTATTTCTCGCCACATTTTGTTATCGCTATTTTAAAAGAAACTAAAATGGAAGTACATCACCATTCACACACAGCAAGAAAAAAATTGGTACATTATTTTTGGGAATTTTTTATGTTATTTCTTGCTGTATCTCTTGGTTTTTTTGTAGAAAATACCCGGGAACACTATATCGAAGGGAAAAGAGAACATAAATATATTGAATCCATTATTCTGGATCTCAAATCAGATATTGCCTGGACCGACCATTTTTTCACAATACAAAACTATTCCATTAATAGTTATGATTCTGTGATACTGTTACTTAAAAAAAATCAACGTACTGCCGAAGAACAACGTCGATTGTATTACCTGGTAAGAATAGCTATGCGTAACAGCTGGCCTAATGAAGCGAATGAGAATGCATATGAACAAATGAAGAATTCCGGTAATCTTCGCTTGTTGCATAACCACCCAATTGCAGATAGTATTTCACAATATTATTTTAATCTTAAGGAAATTGCATACATAACAGAATTGCTGACATTACGACAACAAGCCGTTACCGAATATGAAGCTAAGATATTTGACGGTACTGTTATGCAAAGTATGATCATTAAAGAAGATTTTAGTTTTAAACCACCGGATGGTAATCCTCCACTTGCCCGAAATGATAAAGATATCATCAATGAGTTTTTTGTAAGGATACATTATCTATCTTCTATAATGGTATATTCTGTAAGTTTTGCAAAAGAACAGAATGAAAATGCCAAGAGGCTTATCAATATCTTAAAAAAAGAATACAATCTTTAAAAAGAGGAAATGGAAGTACACCACCATGCTCACACCGCCCGAAAAAAATGGACCCATTATTTCTGGGAGTTTTTAATGTTATTCCTTGCTGTTTTTTGTGGGTTTCTGGCAGAGTATCAATTGGAGCATAAGATAGAACATGATCGGGAAAAACAGTTTATTAAAAGCCTGATTGAAGATCTGTCTGAAGATACTCTTAGCTTGTCAAATGTATCTTCTCAACTTATGGAAAATGTTGCCAGAATGGATTCGCTTAAATTTTTGCTAAGCGGGGAAAGTGTCAAAAATCATGAATCTGACATATATTATCTTGGCAGAAAAGCTTCAAGAGGGAACTGGCTGGCATTACATGACCGAACCATTCAGCAAATGAAAAACTCAGGTGGCTTTCGTTTGATACGGAATAAAAAATCATCAAAAGCAATTCTTGAATATTATAACCGGCTCAATTTTATTGAGATTCTTCAATCTGTCGATCTAAGTGAAACTGCTGAATTTAGAAAAATAGCCGTTCAGGTTTTTCATCCCGTTGTATTTGATGGTTTGGTATTAAGTGATAATTCAATAATGAAACCAGAAGGTAATCCTCCTTTATTGACATATGAGAAAAAAACCCTTTTACAAATGGCTGGTTTTATATCTTATGCAAAAAACTCAAGACTTGCTTTGGCAAAAGCAGAAATTGAAATGAAAGAGGCAGCAGAAGATTTAATCATCTTACTTAAAAATGAATACCATCTCAAATAATCTGTTTTATGGAAGTACACCACCATGCACATACTGCCCGCAAAAAATGGACCCATTATTTCTGGGAGTTTCTCATGTTATTTCTTGCTGTGTTCTGCGGATTTCTGGCAGAGTATCAGCTGGAACATAAAATTGAAAGAGACCGGGGAAAACAATATGCTAAAACATTATACGATGATATAAAAATAGATACTGCAACTCTACAACTGGCTATTAGAACAAATGAATTTATTACAAACAGAATTGATACATTTCGTTTCTTGGTACAGCACCAACCTATTCAATCAATTCCTTCCGGTACATGGTATTATTTTGGCAGATTTGGAACACGGGATATTGAATTAACTTTTCAGGATGCCACAATAGAACAATTAATAAAATCAGGGGGACTGAGATATTTTAAAAGCTTCCGTGTAAACAATGCTATTGCACGATATGATAAAGCCTGTAAAGATTTACGATATTGGATGGCAGCTCAGACTATATTTTCTAATGAATTATTGTCTCAAAGAAACCGCATTTATAATTCCTATTACTTAGATGCTATTATGGATATTACTATTTCAGATTCAAAAATCGATTCTTTTAAGCGATCTTCATTCCCGCTGTTGAGTACTAAAAAGGATGATTTCATTCAATATGCCAATACTTGTCAGGTAAGGTCAAGCAATTATAAGTTCTTACAAGGAAAGAATAAAGATGTGCTAAAAAAAGGAGAGGAATTACTTGCCCTATTAAAAAAAGAATATCACCTGAAATAAAACCCATTAAGAATTTAAAATGATGAGAGATGAATAACAAAAATGTTTCTCAAAACTATATTCAATTCATAATTCTAAATTCAACACTAATAATTAATAAAAAATGGAAGTACACCACCATGCACATACTGCCCGCAAAAAATGGACCCATTATTTCTGGGAGTTCTTAATGTTATTCCTTGCTGTGTTCTGTGGCTTCCTTGCAGAGCTTCAATTGGAGCATTATATAGAACACCAACGGGAGAAAAAGTTTATCAGCTCACTGCATAGTGATCTGGCTGCTGATACTTTAAGACTTAGTTCAATTATTGAACAACGGCAGCACCGTTTAATCATGCTGGATTCTTTTGTTCTTTTACTTAATAAACCTGACGCAAAAAACTATAGCCGCCATTTATACTATTATAATTCCTATGCTACCAGGGGTGCCGCATTCCGTTTTACCCCAGTAGATGGAACTATGCAGCAATTAAAAAACGGTGGTAACCTCCGGTTAATAAGAAAAGAGAATGTAAGCGACAGTATTTTGGCCTATGATGTTTCCACCAGGGCATTGGTCTGGGGCAACCAGGATGAAGAGGAAATTATGGATACTTACCGGAATATTGCCGAAGGAGTTTTTGACGGAAAAGTATTAATGGATATGCGGGACGAATATAATTATGTATACATGCCTTCATATGATCCTGCATTAAGAATTACAGAGGATGCTGTTTTCAGGTTAAACTACCGGATTCATATGCTGGTAGCTTTTAATAATACATTGAGAAGAGATGCCAATGCTTTAAAACTAAAAGCCACCTATCTCCTTTCGCTAATAAAAGAAGAATATCACATGAAATAAAAGATACTATGGAAGTACACCACCATGCACATACTGCCCGCAAAAAATGGACCCATTATTTCTGGGAGTTTTTAATGTTGTTTCTCGCTGTGTTCTGCGGTTTTTTAGCAGAGTACCAATTGGAGCATGTTATAGAACATCAACGGGAAAAGAAATTTGCCGGGCAAATGCTTTCAGACCTGAGAGCTGATTCAGCATTCTTTGCAAATAGAATACATATGATCGATAGCATGATTAAAGTACAACAGGAATTATACAGTTTAATGACCCGTCCAGTAAAAGCTACCAATAAAGAAATTATAAAAGCTACAGAAGCGGTCTTCTTCATTTATGACATACAAACTACTACAGCGACCTACGAGCAGATGAAAACTTCCGGTAGCCTGAGATATATACAAGATAAAGATTTAACGAATGTGATTCAGCGGTATTATGCAGTTTTATTACCACGGGTATCAAACGCCATGGAAGTACACCAACAGTTTTTCAATGATTACATTCATCCATATACCTTAAAGCACTTCCGAGTACAGGATTATAGCTCGACGGGAGATTCCTTAATTACTGACAATCCGGTTATCTTGTTCAGAACTACAGAATCAGATCAGGAGCTTCTGAATATTTTTGAATCATATAGCCGGTTTCATAAAAAGATTAAAACACTACTTATAGAACCTGCTTTTAAAAAATTAAATGAGTTAATTGCATTATTAAAAAAAGAATACCACCTTAAGTAGTATGAAAAACCGTATCA
The DNA here is from genome assembly GCA_024643655.1 of Chitinophagaceae bacterium. Classification (GTDB taxonomy): domain Bacteria; phylum Bacteroidota; class Bacteroidia; order Chitinophagales; family Chitinophagaceae; genus JJ008. Next base: position 8,934 of record JAHEMM010000107.1, read on the forward strand.
TAAGAATAATCATTTATATAGTTTTTGGATTTGTTGCCACATTTCAATACCGATATTTCAGAAAATAAAAAATATGGAAGTACACCACCACTCACACACCGCCCGTAAAAAATGGACCCATTATTTCTGGGAGTTTTTAATGTTGTTCCTTGCTGTGTTCTGCGGGTTTATGGCTGAAAACATACGGGAACAT
>JAHEMM010000021.1 GCA_024643655.1 Chitinophagaceae bacterium
TTCTTTAAAATGGAAAAGCCTGATGAAGATAAAAATAATTCCTTTAGAAATAATTCATATCTCCTTGATGTAAAATTTGGTGACGACAGGCTTTTCATGGATGATCTTGTTTATGATTATTACTATTACAATCAGCAGCCACAAGAATCAAAACCTATAACATCTATTCACTTATTTACAGACAGGGCTATTTACCGACCCGGGCAAACAGTATATTATAAAGGGATTGTCCTGACCAGAAACCAACAAGAAAAAACGGGTGCAGTGAAAGCTGGTTATTCTGTTACAATTGTCTTAAGAGATGCCAATTATAAAGATATTGATACCATCCTTCTTAAAACAAATGAATTTGGTTCCTTTAGTGGGAAATTCCAATTGCCACAAACAGGGGTGAACGGACAATTTACTATTTACACAAAAAAAGATGGCGGCAATATTGGTTTTAAAGTGGAAGAATATAAACGGCCTAAGTTCTTTGTGGAATACGAACCGATTAAGGGAACCTATAAAGTAAATGACAAAATAAAAATAACTGGATTAGCAAAAGCTTATGCCGGAAATAATATTGATGGAGCCAATGTAAAATACAGAGTAGTACGTCAGCCTCGTTTTCTTTATCCATGGTTTTTTTGGAGGTCATGGCAGCCACCAACTGAAGAAATGGAAATAGCAAATGGCGAAATAAAAACCGATAAGGACGGAAAGTTCATCATTGAATTCACAGCTATTCCAGACCTTAAAATAAATAAAAATCTGGATCCCGTTTTTGATTATACAGTCTATGCAGATGTAACTGATATCAATGGAGAAACAAGGAGTGGGGAGAATTCAATTTCTGTTACTTATAAATCATTAATGCTTGTTTCAAACATTCCTGGTTCAATGCCTGCAGACAGTTTAAAATCGTTGAACATTCGCACACAAAACATGAATAGAGAATATGAACCGGCAAGAGTAAAAGTAACAATCACCAAATTACATGAAGAAAAAAGATTGATCCGTAACCGCTTTTGGGAAAGGCCCGACCAGTTTGTAATGAGCAAGGCTGAATATATTAAGATGTTTCCGTATGATGAATATGATAATGAGTCTGAATCGAAAAGCTGGGAGAAGGGACAGGAAGTATTTAGTAAAACTGACTCAAGCAAGGTGAATGGTGAGTGGCCAATTGTGAATGGTAAATACAGTCCTGGTTTTTATATGATTGAAATAGAAACAAGGGATAAGAATGGAGAAATAGTGAAAGATGTAAAATATATTGAACTGTTTGACGAAAAAAGTAATGAATTAAACCATCCGGAATATTTATGGAGAGGAGTTTCTAAAACTTCTGTTGAACCCGGTGAAACAGCAACTATTGAGCTGGGAACAGCTGCCAATAATTTATTTGTAGTTTATCAGGTTGATAGAAAATCGGGAGACGGTACTCAGGAGTCGGGAGAATATAGTTTTCTTAAAATAAATAATGAAAAGAAAATTTTCAATTTCGATGTAACAGAAAAAGATAGACCTGGCTATGGCGTTGGTTGGATGTTTATTAAGCATAATCGTTTTTACCAGTTGAACAAGACCATTAGCGTTCCATGGACAAATAAAGAGCTCAGTATTGAATATGCTTCTTACCGTGATAAAACATTACCCGGCAGTGACGAAAAATGGAAGTTGAAAATTACCGGTTTGAAAAAAGAAAAAGTGGCTGCAGAAATTCTGGCAGGCATGTATGATGCATCGTTGGATCAGTTTATTCAACACAACTGGTATAAACCAAATATCTGGCCATCATATTATAATAGTAACAATTGGAATAGTTCGCAAAATTTTTCGCAGATATACTCAAACCAACGTTATTTAAATGACCAATCAGGGAAGTATATTGTAAAAAATTATGACAATCTATTACTTGGTGGATATAATTTACAAAGGTTATTAGCAGGAAAAATTTCTGGTGTAAACATGCGGTTACCAAGTTCTGCACCACCAGGAAACATTGATGATAGTGAGAAATTAGAAGAAGTTGTAGTTCAAGGATATGGAATGGCATTGAATAAAGTTGCAACAGATTCTATTGTCATGGATGCAGATGGTGTTCCAGATGTAAAAGATAAAGATATAAAACAGAAAAGTCAACAATTCGACGATGTCAAAATCCGCAAGAACTTCAACGAAACAGCTTTCTTCTTCCCTGATCTGAGAACGGACAGCATTGGTGCTATCGAATTTTCTTTCACTATGCCGGAAGCATTGACCAAATGGAAGTTCATGGCATTGGCGCATACAAAAGATGCTGCCTTTGGATCAAGCACCAACGAGATCGTTACACAAAAAGAATTGATGGTACAACCAAATCCTCCTCGGTTTTTAAGAGAAGGTGACAAAATGGAATTCAGTTCTAAAGTTGTAAATCTTTCTGATAAAGAATTAACCGGCACAGCATCCTTCCAATTATTTGACGCAACTACTAATCAATCGGTAGATGGTCGGTTTAAAAATGTTATCCCTAATCAATACTTCACAGTCGCATCAGGCCAAAGTGAAGCACTGAAGTTTCCAGTAGAAATACCTTACTTGTTCAATGATGCGTTGGTTTGGAGAATCGTAGTTAAAGCTGGTAAGTATTCTGATGGTGAAGAAAATGCTTTACCAGTACTTACCAACCGTATGTTGGTTACAGAAACTATGCCTTTGCCAATGCGAGGGACAGGTACTAAGAAATTCAGTTTTGACAAATTATTGAATAGCAGCAAAAGTGAGACTTTACAACATTATGCACTCACATTGGAATATACATCCAATCCGGCCTGGTATGCTGTACAAGCTCTGCCCTACCTGATGGAATATCCATACGAATGTGCAGAGCAAACATGGAACCGATATTATGCCAATTCATTAGCAACACATATTTCCAACTCATCACCACGTATCAAAGAAGTATTTGACAAATGGAAAATAAAAGATACAGCAGCCTTAATGAGCAATCTACAAAAGAACCAGGAGTTGAAAGCAGTTATGCTGGAAGAAACACCGTGGGTATTACAAGCAAAAAATGAAGCTGAGCAAAAAAGAAATATTGCTTTACTATTCGACATGATAAAAATGAGTGAGCAAATAAATATTTCTTATGAAAAGTTGAAGCAAATGCAAAGCAGCAATGGTGGCTTTGTATGGTTTACTGGTGGACCTGATGATCGTTATATGACGCAGTATATTGTAACAGGAATCGGTCACCTGAAAAAATTGAATGCTATTGCCAAAGGCCAGGATGACAAAATGAAATCAATACTGGCAACAGCAATTCCGTATTTAGACAGAAAAATAAAGGAAGATTATGACAACCTAATCAAGTCTAAAACCGATCTTAAAAAATACACTCCTGGTTATACAACTATCCAGTATCTATACATGAGAAGTTTCTTCCCTGAATATAATATAGCAGCCGCTTCAATGACGGCTTACACTTATTTCCGTGGAAGAACACAGCAAACATGGCTTGGCCAAAGTAAATACATGCAGGGAATGATTGCATTGGTATTACATAGAACAGATGATGCAAAAACTCCTGCAGCCATTCTAAAATCATTAAAAGAAACATCTATCAACAACGAAGAATTGGGAATGTACTGGAAAGATCAGACCAATGGATGGTTCTGGTATCAGGCTCCTATTGAAACACAAGCTTTACTAATAGAAGCCTTTCAGGAAGTTGGTAAGGAAACTAAAACAGTTGATGATCTCAGAACCTGGTTATTAAAAAATAAACAAACAAATAACTGGAAAACAACAAAGGCAACAGCAGAAGCTTGTTATGCATTATTATTACAAGGAACAGAATGGCTGAGTAATGAACCTGTTGTTGAAGTAAAGCTTGGTACAACAACTATCAAATCAACTGATGCAGGACAGGAAGCAGGAACAGGTTATTTCAAAAAAACAATTGAAGGGTTAAAAGTAAACCCTCAAATGGGAAACATAAGTGTTAAAGTTGAGGATACCAAGAACCCCCCATCGGGGGGCAGGGGGGCTTCCTGGGGCGGAGTATATTGGCAGTATTTTGAAGATCTTGATAAGATAACTACCGCTTCTACTCCTTTAAATCTTGTAAAAAAACTGTTTGTTGAAAAGAATACAGATCGTGGACCGGTAATCACTCCTATAAATGATGGTGAAGTATTGAAGGTTGGTGATAAAATAAAAGTACGAGTAGAACTCCGTGTTGACAGAGATATGGAATATGTACACATGAAAGACATGAGAGCTTCTGCATTGGAACCTGTGAATGTTTTGAGTAGTTATAAATACCAAGGTGGACTCGGTTATTATGAAAGTACCAAAGATGCAAGTACAAACTTCTTCTTTAGCTATTTAAGAAAAGGAACGTATGTTTTTGAGTATCCATTGTTCGTAACACATACTGGCAATTTCAGCAATGGGGTTACAACGATTCAGTGTATGTATGCTCCTGAGTTTACAAGTCATTCAGAAGGGGTTCGTATAACTGTAGAATAAAATAATGCTCTATATTCAATTATCAATGTTCAATTGACAACTACTTCACTCAGATTGAACATTGATAATTTAGCATTGGTCATTGAGCATTACATTTGCTTATGCACATAGATTATATCATTATCGGTCAAGGAATTTCAGGAACATGGCTTTCTTATTATCTTCAAAAAAATGGAAAGTCCTTCATCGTAATTGATAACAATTATTCAAACTCCCCTTCCAGAATAGCCGCAGGCATCATCAATCCAGTAACAGGTCGCAGGCATGTAGAAGTTTGGCTGGCCGAAGAAATAATCTCCTTTACAAATGAAGCCTACACTCAATTAGGAAAAGAATTAAGTATAACCGCCATATCTCAAAAAAACATCATCGACTTTTTCCCAAGTCCGCAAATGCGGATTAGCTTTTTTCAAAGAATTGAAGAAAAGGCTAAATATGTTTCTGATTATCTCGAACAAGATCATTTCAATAATTTTTTCAATTATGAATTTGGTTGTGGTGAAATAAAACCGGTGTACACTGTTCATCTTGATACCGTACTACCAACGTGGAGAAAACACTTAGTTGCAAAGAATTTATTGCTGGAAGAAGAATTTGAAATCGATAACTTAAAAATTGGCAAGGAAAAGATTCAGTATAAAAATATTACTAGTGATAAAATTATTTTCTGTGACGGAACTGCATGTGCAGAGAATCCCTATTTCAATGTACTTCCCTTTGCTCCCAACAAAGGTGAAGTGCTGTTAGTTGAAATTCCTGATCTTCCTCCGGATAAAATTTATAAAAAAGGCATGATGCTGGCTCCGCTATCCACACCCGGATTGTGGTGGATAGGCTCCAACTATGCATGGGAATTTGACAAGCCCGATCCTACTCCAGCATTCAAAGAAAAAACAGAAGCTTTATTAAAAGAGTGGTTAAAAGTCCCATTTAAAATCATAGACCATCTTGCAGGCATTCGTCCTGCAACATTAGAAAGAAGACCATTTGTTGGCCTTCACCCATTGCACCCGGCTATTGGAATTTTAAATGGAATGGGAACAAAGGGTTGTTCGCTAGCACCTTATTTTGCAAAGCAGTTAACTGATCATCTTATAAATAAAAAAGAAATTCATCCTGAAGCGAATGTTAATCGCTTTCAGAAAATTCTTACCAGAAAAAGTCAAGTAAAGTAATTAGGTAGAAATAACCAGTTGCTTTCTTTTCTTCGCTTCACGAAATTGACGACGGAAATACAGAATGATGGCAAGGGTAAGCATGGGTGGATTAAAATGGGTTGTTTTCTAAATGATTTGGATTCGATATTAAATTTAGTGAACGTTTCTCCAATTTGCAAGCCAGTAGTCATTTATCTTATCTTTGCCGCCACTAAGGCTGGATTTTAAAAACATAAAGCCTTAACAATAAGGCATTTAATAATAAACTTTGCAATAAAACCATGTACAGAACTCATACTTGTGGCGAATTAAGAATCGAAAAAAAAGGAACTGAAATTACCCTTGCAGGTTGGGTGCAAACAATTAGAAAATTTGGTGCTATAACTTTTGTTGATTTAAGAGATCGATATGGCATCACTCAATTATTGTTTGGAGAAGAATTAACCAAACAACTTGACGAAAATCCAATCGGAAGAGAATTTGTATTGCAAGTAACAGGTACTGTAAATGAACGAAGCAATAAAAACCAAAATATTCCAACAGGTGAAATTGAAATTGTAGTCACATCATTTAAGATATTAAATAAATCGGCTGTACCTCCTTTTACAATAGAAGATAAAACAGATGGTGGTGATGATTTACGAATGAAATATAGGTTTCTTGATCTGCGCCGCAATGCGGTTAAGAAAAATATAGAACTGCGATATGCTGTAAACCGTGCTGCAAGAAACTTTTTGCATAATCAGGGTTTTATGGATATTGAAACGCCGTTCTTAATTAAATCTACACCGGAAGGAGCAAGAGATTTTGTGGTGCCAAGCAGAATGAACCCAGGGCAGTTTTATGCATTACCACAATCGCCACAAACATTCAAACAATTGTTAATGGTAAGCGGTTACGATCGTTACTATCAAATTGTAAAATGTTTCCGTGATGAAGACTTAAGAGCAGACCGACAACCAGAGTTTACACAGATAGATTGTGAAATGGCATTTGTGGAACAGGAAGACATTCTGAAGATGTTTGAAGGAATGGTAAAATCCATTTTCAAAGATGTAAAAGGAATTGATTACACTGAAACTGTAGATCGGATGACATGGGAAGATGCCATGTGGAATTATGGTAATGACAAACCGGATATTCGATTTGACATGAAAGTGCTCAACCTGAAAAAACCTTCTACCGTTTATGTTGACAAACATGACAATGCTTCATTAATTAATGGAGTTGAGTTTAAAGTTTTTGATGAAGCAGAAACAGTTGTTGCAATCGCAGTTCCTGGTTGCAGTGAATATAGTCGCAAACAAACAGATGAATTGACCGAGTGGGTAAAACGTCCGCAGATTGGAATGAAAGGATTAGTATTTATAAAAGTAAATACGGATGGCACTTATAAAAGCAGTGTAGATAAATTTTACTCAGAAGAAAAATTAAAAGCAATTGCTGATGCTGCCAATGCAAAAGCCGGTGATCTTGTATTGATATTAGCTGGTGCCGAAGAAAGAACAAGAAAAGCCATCAGCGATTTACGAATGGAAATGGCTACAAGATTAGGATTAAGAAAAGATGATGAGTTTAAGCTATTGTGGGTTTTAGACTTCCCTTTGTTTGAATACGATGAAGAAGGCAACCGCTGGGTAGCCCGTCATCATCCGTTTACTTCTCCAAAGCCAACACAGATAGAAACGATGATCAATAACAATCCTGTTATTGAGAATGCTGCTGAATATTTAAAACATCCTTATGCCAATATCAAAGCCAATGCTTATGATATGGTATTGAATGGCAATGAAATCGGCGGTGGTTCTATCCGTATTTATCAAAGAGAATTACAGGAAAAAATGTTTGCAGCCTTAGGAATGGATTCAGCAGAACAACTACATAAATTTGGTTTCCTACTCGGCGCATTTGAATATGGAGCACCGCCGCATGGTGGTATAGCATTTGGTTTCGATCGTCTTTGTGCAATCCTTGGTGGCAGCGAAAGCATCCGTGACTTTATTGCTTTTCCAAAAAATAATTCAGGTAGAGATGTAATGTTAGATGCTCCAGCAACGATTGATGAGAAACAATTTGAAGAGTTACAGATTAAGTTGGATTTGAAAACAGCAAATCTTCCACAGAATAAGGCCGACTAAAAAAAACAACGTAGTAACTTTAATTATGCTTAATCCTAATAAAAATAAAAACCATTTTTTATTTATTGTACTGATCAGCATTATATTAATAAGCTCCTGTTCAAAAAATGATAATACAAATAATGTAGGAATACCTGAAAAAACAACAATGAATGTTGCCTATGGAACAGATGCGCAACAAAAGATGGATATTTATTTACCTGCAAACAGAACGGTGGTTTCTACCAAAGTACTTATTTTAATACATGGCGGCGGGTGGACAAGTGGCGATAAAACAGATTTCAGTGCTGCACAGATTGATACACTAAAAAAACGGTTACCTGATTATGCTATTTTTAATATTAATTACCGCCTTGGTGCCTTACCTGCAAGTAACCCATTTCCCACACAAGAGCAGGATGTAAAAACGGCTATTAATTTTATTTATAATAACCGGACCGATTATCTTATCAGCGATAAATTTGTTTTGATGGGCGTTAGTGCAGGTGCACATCTTTCTTTGTTACATGCCTATAAATATAACAGCCCGGTAAAAATAAAAGCAGTTATTGATTTTTTTGGCCCTTCGGATATGAACGATCTCTATAACAATCCCGGAGCTTATCCCGTAGCTATTCTGGCGCTGTTATTAAACGGAACTCCTGCTACTAATCCTACGCTGTACACAGAATCAAGCCCTTTAACTTATGTATCAGCTACAAGCAGCCCTACAATAATTTTACAGGGAAGCTTAGATCCATTGGTGAGTGCAACCACACAATCATTGCCATTAAAAAATAAACTCACTACTATGGGAGTAGCAAATCAGTATGTGTTATATGATGGATTGCATCATGGTGACGACTGGAGTACAGCAACATTTACAGATGCTTTTAATAAAATTCAGTTTTTTCTTGCCGCCAATGTTCAGTGAGCTTTTACAATTTACTGAATATTAAAAATTCAATAATTGATGTAAAATTGCTGCTACCTTTTCCTCGTTTGGCAACATCGCCTTCTCCAATCCCATATTCATCGGTACTGCAGGTGTATTAAGAGCCCCAAGCACTTCCACAGGTGCATCAAGGAATTGAAAACAATTTTTGGAAATTCTACCAGCCAATGCTTCAGCAAAAGAATTGTTCTGTTGCTCCTCTGTAAGCACTAAACATTTTCCATGTGCTTTTACTCTTTCAAAAACTAACTCTTCATCTAAAGGAAATAAAGTCCGCAGGTCAACAACTTCTACCTGTTCATTAAAATTCTTAGCAGCAGCTTTTGCCCAATACACTCCCATTCCGTAAGTTATCACTACGCAACTTTCACCGTTGTCGATAGCATCAGCAGAAGCATTAACTACAATATTGGCTTTGCCAAATGGTAGTATATAATCTGATGAAGGCTCAGGTGTTTTGGCATCTTCTGTCCCCGGCACTTTGCTCCAGTATAATCCTTTATGCTCCAGCATTACTACCGGATTCGGATCATAATAAGCCGCTTTCATCAATCCTTTCATATCTGCAGCGTTAGATGGATAAGCTACTTTCAATCCTTTAATTGACAATACGGTTGTTTCAACACTACCACTATGATAAGGACCGCCGCCACCATAAGCACCAATAGGCACTCTTAAAATCATTGAGACCGGAAATTTTCCACAACTTAAATAACAGCTTTTTGAAACCTCCGTTACTAATTGATTAAACCCAGGATAGATATAATCAGCAAACTGTACTTCTACTATTGGCTTCAAACCAACAGCACTCATTCCTACTGTAGAGCCAACTACATACGCCTCTTGTATAGCCGTATTAAAAACTCTATGGTCGCCAAACATTTCACCTAATGTTGCTGCCTCACGAAAAACACCTCCCAATCTTTTTCCAACATCCTGTCCATATAAAATAGCTTCCGGATGTTGTTCCATTAATTCTCTTACAGCAAATAGCGCTGCATCTACCATTACTATTTTTTCTTTACCTGCCGGACTTCTCTCCCCTATTTCCTGTTTAATTTTCGTCGGAGCAAATACATGATCTTCTATTGTTACAGGATCCGGATCCGGAGATGCTACGGCTTTTGCAAAATCAGCAGCCACCAGTTCCGATGCTTCATTTTCTATTTGCAAAATTTCTTCTTCGCTAATATTTCTGTCCAATAACTTCTTTCGAAGTTTAACATTTGGGTCATGCTCCTCATGTTTCGCCCAATCTTTATCACTTCTATAAAATTCTTTACGAACACCACTTGTATGATGACCTAATAATGGAACCTGTGCATGAACGAGATAAGGTTTTCTTTCCCGCCGAACAAAATCGCAAACATCTTTCATGACTGAATAGGATGCTTCAAAGTCACTGCCATCTACTTGCACTCTATTCATTCCTTTAAAGCCGGCGGCAAATTCAAATGCATTCATGGCTCTGGCTTCATCAGCAGTAACACTGATACCCCAATCATTATCCTGCACTAAATAAATAATAGGCAGTTGTTTTAATACTGCAAACTGAAAGGCTTCACTTACTTCTCCTTCAGTTATGCTAGCATCGCCCAATGAACAAACAACAATTGGTAATTCTCCATTCGCCCCTTTTACTAATTGATCATTCAAATGATTTTCCAAAAACTGAACACCTTGTGCCAATCCTGTTGTAGGAATAGCCTGCATACCTGTTGCACTGCTTTGATGAATCATTGATGGTTTATCATCACCTTTATAATTTGGATGCGAATAATATTCCCGGCCACCGGTAAAAATATCATTGCCTTTGGCTAATAATTGCAACATTTGCTCATACGGTGTAAAACCAATACCCATGATAAGGCTTTCATCTCTATAATAAGGACTAACAAAATCCTGCGGTTGCAATTGATACGCTGTAGCTAATTGAATAGCTTCATGACCTCTTGAAGTAGAGTGAACATATTTGCAAACAGAACGATTCGATTCATAGGTTTCAGCCATTGCCTTTACCTGGCTCATCATTCGGTATGCTTTCAATAAAATATTTTTTTCAATCATTTGTCGCAAACAATAGTGGTAGCAAATTTAAGGTAAAGCATCCCCCTTGAAAAAAGAAAAGCCATCCGATTTCGAATGGCTTTTTGTTGCAGTTAGTATTGGCATTCCTGCAAACTTTTAATTGCAGGCAGGTATAATATTCAGTAAGTTATTTAATTTCCATTGAAAACATACTGTCATCTTCAATAAATCCTTCCAATTCATCTCCTACTACCACTTCTCCCACACCTGCCGGTGTACCTGTAAATATCAAATCGCCAATATTTATAGAAAAGAAGTTTGAAATATATGCTACAATATCATCAAAGGTATTAAGCATTAACCCAGAGTTACCTTGCTGAACTAACTCCTTATTTTTGTACATACAAAAATTAATGTCCCTCTTATCTTTATAATTTGTAATTGGTATCCATTTACCAATGACAGCAGAATTATCCCAAGCTTTTGCTTTTTCCCAGGGCAGTCCTTTTTCTTTCATCTCATTTTGAATATCCCTGGCTGTAAAATCAATGCCAGCAGTAATTGCGTCATAATATTTTCCGGCAAACTTATCCTGTATATATTTTCCATTTTTGCAGATACGTAATACCAGTTCACATTCGTAATGCAATTCATTGGTAAACTCCGGATAATAAAAAGGTGTATGCGGTTGCAATAAAGCGCTTTTAGGCTTCATAAATATTACAGGCTCATCAGGAACTTCATTTCCTAATTCAGCGGCATGAGCTACATAATTTCTACCTACACAAAAAATCTTCATAAATTGGCTGTGTTTTAATCAAATACATTGGATACTTTACCATTGTGGTTGTTTATCACAAGTATTTATTGGTTTCATTATGTTTATTGGATTCGAATAAAACCTGCTTTTTGGCAAGCAGATTTACCGTGGAATAATTAGTCGGGATGCTAAAGTAAGTAATCAATTTGATTAATCATAGCGAAAAGGCCTGATTATTTACTTGATTCATTGCAGTTGCAATTCCTTGAGTGGCAAATGTTTCAATTACTTCTACCGATTTTTCTATTTTCAAAAGCACCATTGGTACTTCTTCCTTAGTCCACTTTCCCAAAACAAAATCCGATTGAAAGCCTTTTGCAAAATCATTTCCAATACCAAATCTAAGTTTTGCATATTCGGTAGTGCCTAACATTTCCTGAATACTTTTCAGTCCATTATGACCAGCAGAACTGCCGCCTGGTCTTACTCTTAGTTTATTTAGCGGTAAAGCCAGATCATCAACTACAACCAATATATTTTCTACTACAATTTTTTCTTTGTCCATCCAGTATTTTACAGCCTTACCACTCAGATTCATATAAGTAGTGGGGCAAATACAAATAAATTTCTTTCCCTTCCATTTTAATTCAGCATTATAAGCAAGCCTTCCTGTTTCAAAAACTCCTTTGTGTTTTTGCACCAGACTATTTACTACATCAAAGCCAATATTGTGTCGGGTGTTTGCATATTCATTACCAATATTACCCAAACCAACAATTAAAAATTTCATTATTGAATATAATTATTTTATCCAGTTAATTTCAGAAATAAATTTTTTTCGAATAAAAAACCCGTCTTGTTTTACACGAGACGGGTATGCTATAAAATTTAAAATTTTACTTCTTTTCTGCTGTAGCAGCAGCCGGAGCAGCAGCGGAAGTAGCAGCAGCCGGAGCAGCAGCTTCTTCTTGTTTCAATTGTCTTGTTAATACAACTGAAGCAATTGGAATTCTTGGCGAATTCAACACTTCATAATGTTCTTCTTTTACATCTTCGACACGAATGTTGCCATTCAATTCAAGATTTGAAATATTCACTTCAATATGCTCTTTCAGATATTTTGGAAGTGTTTTCACTTTAAGCGACTTCATTTTTGTTACCAACTTACCGCCATCTTTTACACCTTTTGAAGTTCCTACTAGTTTTAAAGGAATATCAGCTACTATTTTTCTGCCAGCAGTTAATTCCAGTAAATCGATATGAATTAAACTATCATCCACTTTGTCAAACTGAATATCCTTTAGAATCGTTCTGTAGGTTGTACCATCTAAAGTAATTTCAGCTATCTGGAAGCTGGGTGTGTACACCAGTGATTTAAAAGCTGCAACAGGAGCTTGAAAGCTAATCTCCTTTTCACCGCCATAAATTACACCAGGCACAAGTTGCTGAGAGCGGAGTTGTCGGGTGGCGCCTTTGCCGAATCCGGTCCTCAGTTGTCCTTCGATTGTAATTGTTTTCATTGTTTTGTTTTATTTGATTTAAAATTTTCAAATGATAAAGTCTTACGAATTTTACATCTGAATTGTTGTTTACTTATTTATTTCTTCGCTGAGAATGTATAAACAGACTAGTTATACTTTTATTCTCATAAGCATTACGGATAGCAACGGCAAAAAGTTCTGCTACACTTAAAACTTTAATTTTAGAACTTTCTTTTTTAACAGGAATTGTATCACAAACGATTAACTCCTCCAACACACTGTTCTCTAAGTTTTCATATGCTTTTCCACTTAAAACAGGGTGTGTTATTAATGCCCTAACTGTCCTTGCTCCTTTTTCCTTTAAAAGACCTGCACTTTTAGCCAATGTTCCTCCAGTATCACAGATGTCATCAATTATTACAACATCTCTATCTGTTACATCACCAATCACCACCATACTTGCAATTTCATTTGCCCGTTTTCTGTGCTTATCACAGATAACCATTTCAGCATTAAAATAACTGGCTATTTCCCTGATGCGATTGGTTGCTCCTACATCGGGGGCGGCAAAGGTAAGGTTTTCAAGCCTCAGATTCTCTATGTATGGTATAAAAACTGCATGACTATCAAGGTGATCAACTGGTATATCAAAATAGCCTTGAATTTGTGGAGCATGAAGGTCCATTGTAATAACTCTATCTGCACCAGCAGCTACTAACATGTTGGCTACCAGCTTACTACCAATTGCTACCCTGGGTCTGTCCTTTCTATCCTGACGAGCATACCCATAATACGGAATAACAGCTATCACTTTATCAGCCGAAGCCCTTCTGGCAGCATCAATCATTAAGAGAAGCTCCATAAGATTCTCAGCAGGAGAAAATGTACTTTGCACTAAAAAAACATAATCTCCTCTTACACTTTCCAGAAAAATTGGGCTGATTTCTCCATCGCTAAAGCGTTGAATATTAACCTTTCCGAGCTTTGTTCCAAATTGTTTACAAATCTGTTCGGCAAGCTGCTGAGAGCCTGTACCTGAAAATATTTTAGCTGATTGCATAGCGTAATTAATGTATCCAAAGGACTCCTTTGGAGCGGCGAAGATACTACTTCACATTTTGGATTTACAAAAAATACAGCCCTAAAATCTGTCACATTTTAAACGTATAAAATAATGCAGATGCTAAAAAATAGACCTTAGCTCAAAATCAATCCTTTCTTATTTAACAGCTAATTCACTAAACGTTGAAACTGATTTTTCTATAGGCAAAGGATGGCTTTCACTTATTTCTGCAGATGATGTATTACAGCTATAAAATAGAGCTGAACAGATAAAAATAGAGAATAATAAAGCCACAATATAAACTACTGCAAAAAAAAGAATTGGGTGCAATGAACCCACAGGAGATAAAGATTTGGTTTTCATAATTACCGGGTTTTAGTTTTTTAAAGAAATTGGTAATTGGGGGCTTGAATTTTTACCACTAAGTGGCATTGATAGAATAAAAATATTAACTATACTTGTTCTATGCAAGAGAATAAGTACTCAATAAAACAATGGGCAAAAGACGATAGGCCCAGGGAGAAATTACTTGTAAATGGTTCCGAAAAGCTAAGTAATTCAGAACTTATAGCAATCCTTATTCACAATGGCAGTAAAGAAAAAACAGCAGTTGATCTGGCCAAGGAAATTTTGAAATTAGGAAAAGATAATCTTGTAGAATTAGGCAAATTATCCATTACAGATTTGATGAAGATTAAAGGGATTGGAGAAGCAAAAGCTATAACAATTGTTGCTGCATTGGAATTGGGAAGAAGAAGACAGCTTTCAAATCCTCTTGGTAAACCAAGTGTAAAAAGTAGTAGTGATATTGCTAACTATTTAAAAATAAAACTTAAAGATTACCGACATGAAGTATTTGCGGTACTTTTTTTAAACAGATCGAATAGGATCAACCATTTTGAAATCATTAGTGAAGGAGGACTTACAGGTACTGTCGCGGATCCAAGAATTATTTTAAGAAAGGCTTTGGAACAAGATGCCGTGAATATCATTCTTTGCCATAATCATCCTTCGGGCAGTCTAAGGCCAAGCAAGGCAGATGAACAAATAACTTTAAAAATAAAGGAAGCTGCAAAGTTCCTGGATATTACGGTATTGGATCATATTATCGTAAGCGAAGAAGGATATTTTAGTTTTGCTGATGATGGTCTGCTTTAACAATCCTTACTACTTATTATAGCAGATAGTAAGATACGTAAAGGCAAATTTTTTCTATACTTTTTTATGGCGCCAATCTTTGTATTTTCCAATTACCATTTCCTTCTAATGTGTATTGAATTCTATCATGAAGACGACTGGGGCGACCTTGCCAGAACTCAATTATTACTGGCTTAACGATATAACCACCCCAATATTCAGGTTTCTGAATTGCATTTTTTTTAGCCCACTTCTTTATTTCTTTATATTTTTTATCCAGCCAATTTCTACTTTCAATTACCTGACTTTGTGGGGACGCAATTGCACCAATCTGGCTACCTTCCGGACGTGATAAAAAGTAGGCTTCACTTTCTTCCACTTTAATTTTTTCAACTAATCCGGTTATTCTTACTTGCCTTTCCAATTCCTTCCAGAAAAAAACCAAACATGCTTTTGGATTCTCTGCCAATTGTTGTCCTTTATAACTTTCATAATTTGTAAAAAAAACAAACCCATCCTGCGTAACACCTTTAAGTAACACAATTCTTGCAGATGGAAACCCATCTGAAGCTGCTGTTGCCAATGTCATAGAGTTTACCTCATCCAATCCGGAAATAACTGCCTGTTTCCACCAGGTAGAAAATTGTTTCATCGGGTTTGCATGAATTTTCTTTTCAGATAACTTCTTTTTAGAATAATTCTTTCTAATACCCGCAATATCTTTTGCCATAAGAGTATAAATTTTATTATTAAAGTTAAGGCATTGCTTCTTGACCTAAATAATTGTGAGTCAACTTGCATTAATAAGTAGCGATTCCTGAACTACTCCGATTACTTATTGATTTTGCTGTTTGCGGGACAAATCATTCTTTTCTTCTGTTACTATATGTAACATATTTTCCAACTCACCGATCCTTTTAATTTGACCTTCGAGTTTCATATTAGCATCAGCAATTGCTTGTATATCTGTATTCAATTCTACCAGGTTGGTAACTCTTTTTTGCAATTGAAGTCGTTGAAAATCTGCTTCTTTTAATTTTTCTTTAGTCTCCTCCAACTTGTTCTTAAGTTGAGCATTCTCATTATTTGCCGTTTGATATTTTACTTTCTCCTCTTCTAAATCCCTCAATATTTTATTGTAAACATCATTTAAGTTTTCGCTTTCTATATTGACTTTTTTTGCATTTAAAATTTCCAATTCCATCTTCCCCATTTTTTCCTGCAAAGAATTAAACTCCAGGTATGCCTTATCAAGCATTGATTTCATCTCACTTGTCAGTTGTTCTTTTTGTTTAAGCGTATTCAGCTCCATTTCCTTTTGTGAGAATCTGAAATTCAACTCATCCAACTGCTCCGTTAAAACTGCATTGCTTCTGAGAATATCTATTTGCTTTTCTTCAGTTTCTTTTACAATATTTATTTGTTGCAATAACTGATTGATTTTTGAACTTTGCTCTGCTAATCCACTTTGTGCAATTTTAAGTTGCTCAATATACTCAGGAGTAGCATTCGCTGTTTGTGTGGGAGCAGGGATAATGGTAGTTGGCGTATTTATTATAGGAGAATTTCTTCGTAGCTCTTCTATTTCAATCTTAAGTTCTTTATTTAATTTTCTCATTTCATCGGCCTCGATCTTATTGATTTCGTTATCATCTTCACTTAAGGCAAATTTCTTTTTCAACTCTTCCAATTCTCTATCTTTAAAATCCATATCGTTAAAGTATCTGCGTTTCCATTCATCTAACTCATTGGCAATTTTATTGCCAGACTCCTCACTTGTTGATTGATGTAGTGAACGATGATTAGCGATAAAAAAATGGATCGTTACACCTAATACAATAGCACCAAGCATCAGGATTGCAACTTCAAGTAAAGAAAGAGAAATATTACCCTCCATATGGTGAAATAAGATTTGAAAACTATAAAAAAATGAATAACTTTTTGTTTATAGTTTTTCACATGTGTGCTGATAAATTATTTGCAATATAGTAGATACTGCAAATAAAAGAATAGGAAATCTACGTAGTAATTATCCCTTTACCAGAGTACCAACCTTCTCTCCGGTTACAACTCTTCTTAAGTTATCTTCTTTATTCATGTTGAAAACAATAATAGGCAAATTGTTTTCCATACATAATGTAAATGCTGTCATATCCATTACTTTCAAATTTTGTGATATACAATCTTGAAAAGTAAGTACATTATATTTTGTAGCGTTGGGATCTTTTTCGGGATCTGCAGAATAAATACCGTCAACACGGGTACCTTTTAAAATTACATCTGCATTTATTTCTATTGCTCTGAGAGAGCCTGCCGTGTCGGTAGTAAAGTATGGATTTCCTGTGCCGGCTCCAAAAATTACAACCCTTCCTTTTTCTACATGACGGATAGCTCTACGTCGGATGTAAGGCTCAGCAATTTGCTCCATTTTTATTGCACTTTGTAATCGGGTATAAACGCCAGCTTTCTCCAGGCCTGCTTGCAAAGCCATTCCATTAATAACTGTTGCGAGCATACCCATATAATCGCCATGAGCTCTTTCAATTCCTGTTTCTGCTTCATTCATTCCTCTGTATATGTTACCACCACCAATTACGATAGCAACCTGAACACCTAATTCAGTAATTGATTTTATATCTTGAGCATACTGATTAATTACAGCTGTATCGAATCCAAAACTTTTATCACCCATTAATGCTTCGCCGGAAAGTTTAAGAAGAATTCTTTTGTATTTTGGTAACATGGTGCAAAATTTTCGAAGCGAAGATAGGGGAATATATTTTTTTGCCAGCTATGTATCCCTGTGCATCTTTACTTGCGACGCTCCGTTCAACCACATAACGTAAGTCAACATTTATAGCATATATAACCTCGATTGCTAAATGAAAGTCCTTACTGCCGATGTGCTGAATCTTTTGCTTTTTCTATTCAGCGTTATTTTTAGCCATAATTGAATAGACCATTGGAATTTTGCCTTCCAGGCCCTTAATATGCCATTTCCCTTTTTCAAACTCAATCGTATTATTAAAGCAAGGATAAGGCGAATACATAAATTCATTAAAATATTGAATGGCTAATCCTTTTCTGATTAATGCATTTAAAATTTCGCTGATGCTATGATTCCATCCGTATTCTTTTGCCTTTATATCAGCATCTCTATCAGTATAAGTACCTTGACTCTCAGTTATTATGACTTCTTGATTATTATAAGCATATTGTAAATGCGAAAAGTCATCGTTAAACATCCATACAATTGGGTGAAAATCGGCAATATAAAACACAGCTCCAGGTTTTAAAAAATGTGCAATTATTTCAGCCCATTTATCAAGATCAGGCAACCAACCAATTGTGCCATAAGAGGTAAATACAATATCAAACTTTTCATCAATATGCTCCTTTAAGTCATAAATGTTGCTGCAAATAAATGTAGCATTCATTCCAAGTTCTGTATTTAGCTTGATTGCTTCAGCAATTGCTTCATTTGAAAGATCAACACCTGTAACATTTGCTCCCAATCTTGCCCAGTTCATAGTATCCATACCAAAATGGCATTGCAGGTGGAGCATTTTTTTGTTGTGAACATTTCCCAATTCGTTCATCTCGATAGGCGTAAGCACATCTTCTCCGGACTTAAACCCCGCAAGATTATAAAAAGAAGAATTTAAATGTACAGCAGTACGCTTATTCCAAAGTTCTTTATTGGCGGTAAAATAATCTGTATAATCTGACATTTGTAAAACTTTAAAATATAGAAAATAGTAGCCGGATAATACAATCCAATAAGATAAACCGATTTAAATAGCAGGTATTCCTGAAAATACTAATTTATTAATAGCACTGTAGAAAAAAAATTCTTGTAATGTTATGCTTCTGCAGTTGGCCCACCAAAATTAAAAGGCATTTGTACTTCCTCAAGATCTTTTATTGGGCCGTTAATAGATTCATATTTCTGAATATTTTCTGCCAATGCCTTCATAAACCTCTTGGCATGTTGCGGCGTAAAAATAATCCTTGATTTAACCTTACTCTTAGGAGTGCCCGGCATTACATTTACAAAGTCAATTACAAATTCAGCATGAGAATGCGTAATAATGGCAAGGTTAGCATAAGCACCTTCGGCTACTTCTTCTGATATTTCAATATTGAGTTGATTGGGCAATTCGGGTGTATTATTCATCTTAATATAATTTGTCTAATTTATTTACCAAGTATATACTACAAAAGTAAAGGGGAGAAATAAATTCTCCCCTTTTTCTATAAAAACTATTTTAAAATATCAACTTAACGTGGCCCTAAATAAGTTAATTCCAATGTCCACTCACGGTTATTAGCCGGGTTAAAAACAGGACCCGGATCGTAATTATAACCATAACGAACAAAGAATTTCCTAGTTGCAGGAACGTACCTTGTATCAAATGGAGTTGGCGCAGCTGCAGTAACTGTAGTATATGCTAAACTTCCACAATTATTACTAACAGATACTTTATTGGTAGCTGGGTTAACTGTATAAACAGGGCACTGAGAACCAAAATAACTCGGACCTCCACCATAAATCATTGGACCAGCATAACCGCCTGCATCAGGCCAGTAAACTGCAGAAGCATCTGATGATACAGTATGCAACTGTACTTCAGTTTCTCCACAAGCATATGTAGGATTTCCAACCGGATGGTATGTACACATTTCATAACGATAACGACCATCGTAAGCATTTTTAATACTAACCAATGCAATCACCGAGTCTTTACCATTAGAGATAACATTACCTTGTCCTGGATTATTAAGCGCAAACCCTAAGGCATACTTTCTTGACAAGTCCCATTTTGCTCCATTTAATAAGATTGGAAAATTAATAGAAAATTCTCCAGCTTTTAATGTAACTGTATAAGTACTGCCACTTTTTGTAACAGACGGATCTAGCGTATACAGACTATCAGGTAATTGTTCAAAGTTTGAACCATTAGCAGCATTATATCTGGTTACCAATCCTGGAACTGATACTATAGTAATATCAGATACTTTCTGAAGATTTGCATTTGTGTTTGCGTCTCTTACTAAGTTAAATAAAGGCACTTTTTTAATATCCGAGAATGGCGAGAAAAATATCGCATTATTTTTCGGATCTGTAATTTTTATGTAAGTATTCCCTTCAGAGCCCAAGTCAACAACTTCTTTCTTGACACACGAGGAAAAGAACACTAACAAAGCTACAACCGGTAGCAAATATGATTTCTTATTCATGTTGTTATTTTTTTTAAAATTACTGAATATATTCTTATTGATCCCACCAAACTTTAGAATCTTGCGTATCCCCACCAGGTATAAGTGCAACTGCAGCATTTGTAGCAGCAGCATTACTTCCATAGGTAGACTGGCTATACGTAAATCTTCTTACAATTTGCTTTGAAGCACTAGTTGCATCTTGAGCAGGTGTAAGTGTAGGATATCCGGTTCTTCTCCAGATATTCCATCCACGGTAACCATCAGGATAAGCAGCTATATACTCTTGTACAGCAATATTGGCAATATTGGCAGCTGATCCAGGAGCAGCAGAAAGCACAACAGTTGGCTGAGAAAAATAAGAAGCACCTGGTGCAGCTACACCCCATTGTGCAAACGACTCATTGATACCATTTTGATACATTGTATTCATATTCTCAGCTGTCCATCCTCTATCAGCAGCTTCTGCTCTATGTAAATATGTTTCAGAAGCAGACATAACAGTAGCTGAACCAGTTGGAGTTCTTAAAGATGCAGTTAAAACTCTTGCCCAAGATCCATTAGCTTGTTGCCATGGGTCAATATAAGTTCTTTGTCTACCATAAGGTACACCCAAATTTGAACTACCATACATAGACTGGCGATTATCTGCTCTTGCAGACATAATACCTGTCATTGTTGCACTTTCACCAATATCAGAACGGCCATTATAAGTATTATACCAATCATACTGATAAGCACCACCTGGGTAATCAATTTTAAAGTTATCTGCATTACTTGTAATTACACCATCTGTTGCTACTAAAGCAGCAGCAAACTCAGTAGCAGCAAAGCCACCAGCAGCAGGATATTTCTTAGATAACTGGATAGCTAAACGTAAACGAAGCGAATTCGCAAATTTTCTCCATTTTGTAGCATTTCCACCATAAACGATATCGCCTTGTATTGCTGAACTAGCATCAAATTGATTAACCGCT
Organism: Chitinophagaceae bacterium; assembly: GCA_024643655.1. Taxonomy (GTDB): domain Bacteria; phylum Bacteroidota; class Bacteroidia; order Chitinophagales; family Chitinophagaceae; genus JJ008. The sequence goes on from JAHEMM010000021.1 coordinate 21,399, forward strand.
TCTCTTAACTCTTTAAAAAGGTCTTTATATATATCTTCCTGTTTGTCATATTTAGGCGTACTTGCTCCGGCGCCTTTTAAAGCTTCAGAATAAGGAACAGGTCCCCAGCAATCAGTAACGAAAGCAAAATAATAAGCTTTCAAAATTCTTGACACTGCAGTCATATTATTATTACCTTCTGCCTTATCTATAATAGTCTGCAAATCCTGTAGCGTACCTGAATAATAGCCTTCATAGGCCAATTGTGGTAAGTCATACAATGACGCACCAGGATACTGTGTCTCAGCAAAATACTGACAATAATATCCCGGTCTTGTATAGTTAGCTGTACCCGATATACCTGACAATACATTTGTTAATAATGCACCTAATATAGGCTTAGTAATGTTATTGGGGTTCTCGTTGGTATCACCAAAGTCTGATGAATATCGCTTGCAACTTGTAGCCAGTAAACTCAAAGCTAAAGCTCCAACCAACACCCCTTTTAAATTTATTTTTGCCATTTTTGTTAATTTTTTAGATTATAAAATTTTGAGAATTTCTTTAGAATCCAATTTTAAGATTAAATCCAAAGCCTCTTGTTCCTGGTAAATTTCCAGACTCACCACTAACGTTTGCAATTTCAGATGGATCAAAACTATCTGTCTTAGCATAAATCAATAGTGGATTACGGGCAACTAAAGATAATGTTGCATTCTGTAACCAGTTAATTCCCCATTTAGCAACCGGCAATTGATAACCCAAAGAAACTTCACTCAATTTTACAAACGTAAGGTCATAAATGTATGGATCGAATGTGCGGTTATTATATAAATTATGGAAATGATCCTGTGCTTCTACATAGTAATCTACAGCTTTACCAGTTGCATCAACACCAAATACATGCACACCACCACCATCTGCAACAGCATCACGAATAGGGTTGCCTTTATCATTAATAGTTGCAGTACGGGCAGTTAAGCCTGAGAAGCTACCCCACATTTCAGATAATGAGAAGAACTTTCCGCCTACCTGATAATTCATATTAGCACTTAATGTAAAAGACTTGTATTGTACTTGTAATTGACCACCACCTGTGTACTTCGGTAAAACACCACCAAAGAAAGTGTTTGGATCATTTACATAACCACCACTAGAATTTAATATAGGCTGTCCGTTAATACGCTTAATTCCATTACCATACATCTGACCCCACTGCTGGCCAACCTGATGTAACATATATGGACCAGTTGTTCCCCATCTGCCGTCGATTGCAGTTGTTCTTTCAATACCTTCTGCAATTTCAACCACTTTGTTATCATCCAATATACCCAAATTAGCCGTTACCTCAACTTTGAAATCCTTGTTCCAAACCGGGCGACCAGTAAGTTGTACATTATATCCTCTTTTTGTAATTAAACCAGCATTCGTTACTAATCCAGTAAATCCACTAGCACCGTTGATAGTTAAGTTTGTTACAAAATCCTTGTCATCACCATTCCAGTAAGTAAATGATGCACCAATTCTGTTTTTCAAGAATTTCAAATCAATACCAATTTCTTTCTGCGTAGTTGTATAACCTGTAATACCCGGATCTGTTAAACTATTGTTTGCAGACATTAATGGATTACCGTTCCACTGATTAGCTCCAATAGAATAAAGACTACCAGGATAAGTATACGTACCAACTCTACCAGGAATCTCACCCCATGAAGCTCTTAACTTACCAAATGAAAGTGGTGTCCATTTTAAAATTTCGCTGAATATAAATGAAAGACCAGCAGATTTAGACACTACAAATGATGCACCTGGAGGGTTACTTGAGAACCAGTCCTGGCGAATAGTCGTGCTTAAATTTAAATAATTTTTAAACCCAAATTCGCCATTGAAGAACAATGCACTATAACGGAAATCCGAACGTCCATTAGATACACTAAATGGATTTTTGGAGTTTTGAATTGTATACAAATTCGGAACACTTAATCCCTGATTTGTGTTGGCGCCATTTGATTTTTGTATTGAACGATAAATATCTGTTCCTAATATACCTTTAACAGTGAAATTATTAAACTTATTCTGATAGGTTGTTAACAACTCCATGTTAGTTACATTGGAATTAGAAGTACCGGTACCATAATATCCAAAACACTCAGCACAGTTACCAGTAGTTTGTGTAGCACTCGCAAATAAATCTGAAGAATATTTACTTTCACCCCAAGTAAGGTTTGATTGCTTACGATAATTACCTCTTACACTTAAATGCTTATTGATTTTATAATCAAGAGATACATAACCATAATATCTGTCTGTGTTAGAAACTTGTTTAACTAGATCAAACCAAGTGTAAAAGTTATACCAATAGTTACCAGCATAGAATGGTTTTTCATTTGAAGGATTATATGCTGTAGGATTTAAGTGATTCCAGCTGGCAGCAATACCAGTTGGTGTTCTTAAATCTTTTAACTCACGAAGTATTGACATATCCAGATTTCTGTGCATCCACTGGTTAAATGAACCAGTTGTTTGGTTTGAATATTGGTCATCAAACTCTCCGTTTAGATTTTGAGTAACATAATTGAAATTAAGGTATACCGTTAACTTGTCTGTAATATCCATATTACCATTAAAGCTAAATGTGTTTTTCTTTAATGTAGAAGTTGGTATCAACCCTTTTACATCAATATTACCAAAAGATAGACGATAGTTCGACTTGTCTGAACCACCAGAAACAGCAACTGAATTATTTAATATAACACCTGTATTGAAGAAATCTCTGGCATTATCCGGCTGTGGTACTAATGAAGCAGTAGTTCCGGAATAACGATGTCCGTCATACCAAGAATACCAAGGAATATATTCCTGACCAACCATTCTTGGACCCCAACTGGCGTCATCAGAATAATCAGCATAATATTTACCATCCAAAGCCTGCCATGATACAGGATCTCCTGGTCTGTAAGTGTAACGAATCATATCTGCAGTGTTTCCACCAGCATATGAGTTCTGATAATTAGGCAAAATGTAAGCTTTGTCAAACTGAGCACCTAAATTAACATCAACACCTACACCTCTTTTATTTTTTTTACCTTTCTTCAATGTCATTACAATTGCTCCAGCAGCACCTTGCGGGCCAAATAATGCAGCAGCAGCAGGGCCTTGTAAAACGGTAACATCTTCTACTTCGTCCATATTAATATCAAGCTCATTTGGAAGAATAGTTCCATCAACAACATAAAGAACACCTACGCCGCCACCAAAACCAGATTCTCCACGAAGTCTGATACCACCGGTACCAGCATTACCAAGTTTTGCACTTGACTGACTTCTTACCTGCATACCAGATACTTTACCCGCCAATGCATTGTTGATGTTGGTTTGACGAATTACGTTTAATTGTTCAGACGTTACTACCTGCGTATTAGTAGTAGCTTGCTTTAAAGTACTTTTCGTACCATAGGCACCAGTTACTACAACTTCAGTTTCTCCAGTAAATAAACGCTTAGTTGAAACATTAGCCGTATTTGAAGAACCGACAGTTACTTCGGTAGGTTCTAAACCAATACCTGTTACAACTAATACATCCCCGGTTTTAGCCTGAATACGGAAAGTTCCGTCAGATGATGTAGCAACACCAACCCGAGAATTTTTAATTTTTACGGAAGCACCTGGTACAGCGTCACCTTTTTCATCTGTAACAGTACCTGTAATCGTCCGATTTTGTGCAAATGCGAATGCTGTTAGTAACATTAGCATTGTTAACAGTGATACAATTTTTCTCATGTCTAAGTTAATTTTAATTAAATAAAGCATTGATTATCAATACATATTGATAATTTCAGAATTTATCTTCCTGTTAAAGACACCTTTTGGTCCTTAAATGCTGCCGCAATATAAATTTTTTTTTAACAATTCCTTTAAACTATTTGAAAATAGTGGCTTTTTTATCGTTTTTCAATCATCCAGCGAAGCTGTAATTTCACCTCAGTTCGCTTGTTTCCGGCTATTTCATCAAGTCCGGATCCTACTGATTTCCTGTTTTGGTAAACCGTTTGTGCTAAACGAAGCCAAATTGATACAGTTTTCCCTAAATCGTAATTCAAATTGAGGTAGTAACGAAAGCCTTTATCGAAGAAAGCAGGAATCGAGTAACTATATAATATATCATTTTCATATGCGTAAATTCTCGAATTGTAGTCATCGGTTTCGAAATACTGCAACCGCAATAGAGCTGTTAGCGGTTTCATCATTGGTTTATATATTAAATCAAAAAAAGTGAGAAAACCATTTGAATTGTTTGGGCCTTTCTTATCGAACCAAAGCATTTCGATCCTATTTCTTAAGCTAATACTAGTATTTAGCTTATAACTTATTTGTGTTCGCCAGTTTTTTTTGGGCAGATCAACCAAATAATTGGTAACAGTGGTGTTTCCGGATTGGTTGGCTTGTTTTGTTTCTGCTTTAAAACGAGTATAAATTTCTACCTGCTTATTGGGTGTAAAAGTTACCTGTGTCAAGAAATCTTTTCCTTGGCTGGGAGCATCTACAAGATATTTCAACCAGGGGAATTTAAAAAAATCTGCATACGCATCAATCTTCCATCCAATAGAAGGTCGGATACTTATGCCAGTATAAACTCCTGTTTCATTGGTAGGAAATGTATTTTCTGTAAATGCATTCCCGTTTATAGACTGATAACCTTTACTAATTGATCTTTGCACAAAAGATAGATCTACCCGCGGATCAACACTTATTAATAGTCCATTTACAAAAGCTTTATGATTTCTTTTATCAGCAGCTGCTTCACCAAATAAATGAATATTCTTGTAGGTATAACTGTAATCAACACTAATGTTATACCAGCTATTTCCACTAACAGCATAAAAGTTATATGGCTCATCTCTTTTTTGTATTGGTAAAGAAAATTTATAAAAAACAGCATTGGCAGCAATATGCCACCGTGTATTCTTTATAGCAATATTTCCTCCAAATGAAGTTTGCTTCAAATTATTTCTATCTGCTTGTTCAATTGGCGTTCTGTTAAATCCCGAAGTAAGAAAAGAGGAAATAAAATCTTCGTTGTTAATAGTATCAGCAACAAAATTTGCACTTAATTTTCGTAGAGAAGCAAAAACTGTTGATTCAATTTTTCCCTTTTTTATTGTAACTCCTGCGCCACGGTTAAAATAAAATTCGCCAGCCGAGCTATATGGCCTTAATACAGCAGATTGTCTTTTTACACCCATTACATCTACACTTTTTTTAAAAGCAAGGCCTTGCCATTGTATTAAACCCTGACCAAGATTGACACTGAAATCACCGAGTGCCAGCGATTGAATAATCCCTATTTTTCTCGCAAATAAATGAAAAGAATAAAAATCAAATCCCGTTTTTTGAGCACCTTTCAAAAACTGCTCACCTGCATCTTTATCACCAACTATACCATATTGTAATAAATTTTTGTACGTGTATCTGTATCGAAAAAATATACGTTGCGGACTTCCAAGATATTTTGTGCCTGAAGTTGACTTATCAAAACCTTTTGATTGTTCTACTATCTGAATACCCCGAAAAACCAGACTATGACTTCCTTCACTAAACCGAATGCTAGCTTCATCTTTTATAACAAGAGGAATAGCCGTTGTAATAAATGGTAGAACTTTTTTTATAGTAACTATATCCCAGGATGGAATTGCCTGTAACTCATATAATGAAAGCAGTTTGCCAAACAAGTTGCGGTAATTAATCAAATTCACAATTTGCAGATCTGTAATAATTCTTAGTTGTTTAAATTCTTCTGCTTCTGCTGTATTTACATTGAGAGGGTTTTTTCTGAAATGAACAAGTTCCTGTAGATAAGTATCATCTTCTGTTTCTCCCTCATTTGCATCCGTCAGGTTTTCTAATTGTTGCTCAGTTGTTAGTGGAATCTCCTGACTATAACTCAAATGAGAATCAACTAAAATTAATAGTATGACAATAATTAGTTTCAATTCTTTTTTTCATTGAAATTGAAAAGGATTAATACGCCAGGTGTAACGCCTAATTGTGAATGAAAAGCTGATGTAACATCTATTCGTAAAGATTTTAATGATAAACCTATTCCGGCCCAAAAAGTAGAAGTTGAAGAGGAGACCCCTGCTCTTACTAATAACTGTGATATCAATTTGTATTGAAAGCCGGTATTTACATTGATTGGCTGATCTTCTTCTTTTTCCAACTCACAACTGATAAAAAATTTTGGCGAAGCATCATAACCCAATCCTACAGCATATAGTGAAGAAAGTTTTTCTTGTTGTTCCTTTCCAAATTTACCCCCAACAGGATTATTTGCATGAATTCCTGCATGTAATTTTTCTGAAACATGTACTATGGTTCCGATTTCAAAGGTTATAGCAGAAGCATTTCCATATGTAGGGATGTTGATTCCGTTGTAATTAAATTGAACTCCAACATCTATTTTATCCCCCAGTTTTCTTGCATAGGCCAGTCCAAGCTGTGTTTCATTATATTCAGTAAATCCTGAATAACCAGCTTTAAATCCAAAATTTCCTTTATTTGTTGTTAGCCCAAAAACAGCTGAATAATTGTTCAATTCATTCAGCATAAACCTCCTTTCTCCATACAATCCGGCAGCACTTTTTTCCAATTGTGCCAGCGATGCCTGATTTGCTGTAAATGAAAAAACATCAACATGAGAAATGCTTAAAGCCCCCAATCCAGTATACGGAGCAGCCACGGGCCTCCGCAAGGTTTGAGCATTCATCAGGAGTGAATTGAACAATAAAAACAGAAAAAAAAGGGCATAATTTCTTTTCAAGAAAAAAATTTAAAGAAAGTTACAAGGATAAGGCTGTGTTGCAAAATAAAGATTGTGATAACTACTATTTTTGCGACATGAATTTATTAGATGGAAAAAAAGCCGCACAGTCAATTAAGGATGAATTAAAAATAGATGTGGCACAATTAGCAACTGAAGGAAAGAAAATTCCACATCTCGCAGCAATATTAGTTGGCGAAAACGGTGCTAGTGAAACGTATGTTGCAGCAAAAGTAAAAGCCTGCGAAGAAGTTGGTTTTAAATCAACCTTAATACGATTTGATGCTGACGAATCGTCAATAAAAGTATTTGACAAAATTTATGAACTCAACAATGACCCGGATGTAGATGGCATATTGGTACAATTGCCATTACCAAAACATATTTCGGAAGAGGAAGTTATCAATGCCATTGACCCTGATAAAGATGTTGATGGTTTTCATCCCGTGAGTGTTGGAAGAATGGTACAAGGAGTTCCATCATTTGTTTCTGCTACACCCTATGGTATCATGCTTTTATTAAAACATTATAAAATTGACACCAAAGGGAAACATGCAGTAGTTGTTGGCAGAAGTAATATTGTTGGAAGACCGATGAGTATTTTATTAAGTAATAATACCAACCCTGGCAATTGTACCGTAACAGTTTGCCACTCGAAAACAGAAAACATTAAAGAGTATTGCTTACAGGCAGATATTATTGTTGCTGCATTAGGCAAAACAGAATTTATTACTGCTGATATGGTAAAAGAAGGAGCAATTATCATTGATGTTGGTATTACCAGGGTTCCTGACACTTCTAAAAAAAGTGGTTTTAAATTAAAAGGAGATGTAGCTTTTGATGAAGTGGCACCTAAGTGCTCCTGGATAACTCCTGTACCAGGCGGTGTTGGTCCGATGACAATTGCTGCACTTATGATGAATACATATAGTTCATGTATGATGAAAAATTAATCCCCTCTAAGTTTCCCAGAATTAATGAGACTTATTTATTATTAATAAGATGATTGAATTAAAAGATAACACTACTACACTTCCTGTAATGGAGCATTTTTATACCATTCAGGGAGAGGGCTATCATCAAGGTAAAGCAGCTTATTTTATTCGGCTGGGTGGTTGTGATGTTGGCTGCGTATGGTGTGATGTAAAAGATAGCTGGGATGCTGACAAACATCCCAAAATAGCTATTGATGATTTAATTATTGAAATAAAAAAAACGCCTGCTGAAATAGTTGTTATTACTGGTGGAGAACCATTAATGCATAACCTTGATTTATTAACTAAAAAATTGAAAGCAACAGGGTTAAAAACTAATATTGAAACCTCCGGAGCACATCCTTTAAGTGGAAACTGGGATTGGATATGTCTATCGCCAAAAAAATTCAAAGCGCCACTTGACGAGACTTTACCAGCCGCTAATGAACTGAAAGTGGTAGTTTATAATAAATCAGATTTCGAATGGGCTGAAAAATATGCCGCTAAAGTTCCCACAACTTGCAAACTATATTTACAACCCGAATGGGACAAAGCTCCTGTAATTACGCCATTAATAATAGAATATATAAAAGCAAATCCCCAATGGGAGCTTTCCCTGCAGTTACATAAGTATATAAATGTGCCTTAGGCAACCAATCCATCATTTTTTCTCTCTTTTGGTGGAATAAAAACCTGGTAGCTTCGTTATATTAATCCATATTATAGCTGATGAAAAAAATATTCCTGCTTTCTATTTTTAGTTGTTTAATTCTTACAGCATTTTCTCAACCTTATAATCCTGAGAAAATAAAAAAGAAAGCTATTCAATATTATAACCAGGCACAACAAAGAGCAAGTGAAGATAATTACATAAGTGCTATTGGTTTATTATTGCAAGCTGTTGATGCTGACAATAATTATGTTGATGCACATTTAGCATTAGGAAGTTTATATGCAAGTCTCAAAAATCATAAAAATAGTATCAAGTATTTTGAAACAGCATTCTCTTTAGATTCAAATTATTCGATTGATTATAAATCGCCTTATGCTACACAGCTAGCAGCAATGGGTGAGTTTGAAAAAGCATTGGCCGCATTGAATGAACTGATGAGCAAGAATCCTCCAAAAAATCCAACCAGTTTAGAGAAAATTGAAGAAAGAAGAAAGTCTTATCTGTTTGCTATCGACTTTGAAAATAATAATCCGGATAAAAGCTATGTTTTTGCTCCGCAGAATGTAGGACCGGGTGTTAACTCCAGCGAACCAGAATATTTTCCTTCTTTGAATATTGATGCTAACGAATTAGTATTTACAAGAAGAGTAAAAAACATTAATGAAGATTTTTATTCGAGTAAATTAGAAGGTGAAAAGTGGAGTGAATCGAAACCATTAGGAGGAATTATCAATACACCGCAAAGCGAAGCTGCACAAACTATTTCACAGGATGGACAACTGATGATTTTTACTGCCAGAGACAGAAAAGATAATTTTGGAAACTATGATTTGTATTATTCCAGAATGACACCCCAAGGATGGGGTGAATCATTTAATCTAGGGGGCAATGTAAATTCAGATCAGTGGGATTCACAACCATGCTTATCTCCCGACAAACGAGACTTATATTTTGCTAGTAAAAGACTTGGCGGTTTTGGTGGCAGCGATATCTATGTTTGTCATTTATTACCAAATGGCACTTGGAGTAAAGCAGAAAATGTAGGTGCTGAAATTAATACAACCGGAGACGATCAATGTCCGTTTATTCATGCTGATAATCAAACTTTATATTTCACCTCTAATGGTTGGCAAGGGTATGGAGAAAATGACCTGTTCTTTGTTCGTAAAGGCTTTGGAAACAGTTGGAGTAAACCAAAAAATCTGGGCTACCCAATTAATACGATTAATGATGAAGGCACCTTATTTATTGCTGCAGATGGCGTAACTGCATATTATGCCAGCGACAGAAGTGACTCCAGAGGTTCATTGGATATCTATAGTTTTGAATTACGAAAAGATATTCGTCCGTTTAAAACACTTTGGGTAAAAGGAATTGTAACTGATAAAAAAACACTACAAGGATTACCTTCAATTGTAGAATTAATTGATCTCGCAACTAAACAAATTATTTCACAAGTACAAACAGACGAAGTTGGAAACTATTTCATTACGTTACCCTTAGGAAAAGATTATGCATTTAGCGTAAACCGAAAAGGTTATTTATTTTATTCTGACAATTTTTTAATGGCTGACAAATTATCAGACGCTACTTACAAAAAAAACATAGTTCTTCAACCCATTGAATTCAATGCCAACGTTGTTCTAAAGAATGTTTTTTTTGATGTAAATAAATCAGCATTAAAACCATCATCGCAGGTCGAATTAGATAAGCTTGTGCAATTATTAAATGAAAACCCTCAGCTGAACATTGAAATTAGTGGGCACACAGATAATGTTGGCAAACCAGCTGATAATTTAAAATTAAGTATTGAAAGGGCAAAAGCTGTCGTCGATTATCTTATCAGTAAGAATATTGATGCCAAAAGATTAAATGCAAAGGGGTTTGGCGAGTCGAATCCTATTGCTCCGAATACTACAGAGGAAGGTAAGGCACAAAACAGGAGAACTGAAATGAAAGTCGTCAGTCATTAAGTATTAAATCTTCTTTCCACTTATATTTGAGTTTTTATGACAGAACTCATGCACCCTGAATTACTTTATCAAATTGCATTAACATTTGTACCGAATATTGGTCCGGTGCAGGCCAAAATCTTGCTTCAACATTGTGATGCAGAAGAAATTTTCCATGCAAAAAAATCTTTCTTAGAAAAAATTGAAGGTATTGGCCCCGTTAGAGCAGCTTCAATTGTTGCTTTCAAAAATTTCAACCGTGCAGAAGAAGAAATAAAATTTATAGAAAAGTATAAAATCAAACCACTATTTCTAACCGATCCTTCATATCCAAAGCGGTTACTTAATTGTTATGACTCGCCTACCATGCTTTATTATAGAGGTGAAACAGATCTGAATGCAGAAAAGATTGTTTCTATCATCGGCACAAGAACGCATACCGATTACGCAAAGCAGGTTACTGATAATCTGTTAAAAGATATCGCATCGCAAAATATCACGGTGATTAGTGGATTGGCTTTTGGAGTGGATGGCATTGCGCATAAAGCTGCTATAAAAAATGGCTTACCTACTATCGGTGTATTGGCACATGGACTCGATCAAATTTATCCTGTTGAACATACAGGACTCGCAAAAGACATGGTAAAAAGTGGCGGAGGATTATTAACAGAATTTGGAAGCAAAACAAAACCTGATAAACATAATTTCCCCAGCAGAAATAGAATTGTTGCAGGTATGAGCGATGCGACTATTGTTATTGAAACCAGCTTAAAAGGTGGCAGTATGATTACAGCCGAACTTGCAAACGGCTATAATAAAGATGTATTTGCTATACCCGGAAAAATTACTGACACTAAAAGTGCCGGTTGCAATTATCTTATAAGATCAAACAAAGCAATGCTTTTATCAAATACAAATGAGTTGCTTCATATGTTAGGCTGGATTGATCTGTCAAAAAACAAAAAGGCAAAAAAACAGCAACGGGAAATTTTTATTGAGCTTTCCAAAGATGAAAAAATAATCGTTGATATCCTAAAAGAAAATGAACATGTTTCGATAGACGATATCAATTACAAAAGCGGCTTAAGTAGTAGTGCTGTTGCCGCTGCTATACTTAACTTAGAATTACAAAATGTGGTACTATCTTTGCCCGGCAAATTATATAGGATGAATTAAATACGCATACAGCGAATGATCTGTTTATCTTGTCTTACTTAATTCAACATTCATAATTGATCAACTTAGCAATGAAATCAGCCAGGGTCTCAATATTTTTAATAGTTATTTTTATTCTTTTTTCAAGTACAATTGCATTTTCACAGCCTTGTACCACTTTAGGACAAACACCTTCTACTGCTTTTCCTGTATGTGGCACCACTACTTTTACACAGAATGTTGTCCCAATATGCAGCACCAATAATTTATTCGTGCCCGGTTGTTCAGGTGCCGGTACTGCAGATTACGAAAATAAAAACCCCTTCTTTTATAAATTTACATGCTACGTTTCCGGCACTCTGGGATTTACAATAACGCCATTAGCGGCCAATGAAGATTATGACTGGCAGTTGTATGACATTACAGGGAGAAGCCCCAACGATATTTTTACTGTAAATTCATTAGTAGTAACTGGTAACTGGTCGGGTTCTTACGGCCCTACCGGTGCTTCATCTTCCGGTGTAAATTATATTCAATGCGCCTCCGACCCCGCAGCAAATAATCCAACTTTTGCAATAATGCCTTCCATAACTGCTGGGAGAGAATATCTTTTAATGGTGAGTCATTTCACAAACACTCAAAGCGGTTATACATTGGCTTTTGGCGGCGGCACTGCAGTTATCACCGATCCCAAATTGCCAAATATGTCAGAAGCAAAAGTGGATTGTGAAGGAAAAGTAATTACACTAAAATTAAACAAGCAGATCCGATGCAGCAGTTTAACAGCAAATGGCAGTGAATTTAGTTTGTCACCCGCCGTTGCAACTGTTATTTCAGCCACTACATCAGTTTGTACCGGTGGTTTCGATTTTACTGAAGTTTCGATTACATTGAACACTCCATTACCCAATGGCACATTCGATTTAGTAATCAATAAGGGTAGTGATAATAACACTTTGCTCGATATTTGCGGATTAACAATTCCAGAAAACCAAAAAATTTCATTTAACTATGCTGCTCCCTTACCAATACTTGCAGATAGTATTGGTAAAATAACTTGTACCCCTGACTCCATACGCATATATTATCCAAAGAAAATTCAATGCTCAAGTATTTCCCCATCAGGAACTGATTTTTCTATAACAGGCTCAACCCCAGTTACAATTACAAGTGCATCCGGAAATTGTATAAATGATTTGACAGATTATGTTTTACTAAAATTTTCTTCTCCAATATTTACAAAAGGAAATTATACTCTTTCAATCAGACCGGGTATTGATGGCAGTCCGATTTTTGATGCATGTGGCCAGCCCATATTGCCACAAACGTTAATGTTTACAACAGCAGATACTGTAAATGCCAATTACACTTATACCCAGAAGTTAGGTTGTCAGAGAGATACTCTTAGCTTCAGCCACAATGGACAGCATGATGTAACCAGCTGGAATTGGACATTTAACAATGGCTCTTCTATAACAACACAAAATCACACTATTATTTTTTCTGCAACCAGTACAAATGATATTAAACTAATCGTAAGCAATGGCACCTGTAGCGATACTGCGACCAGCCAAATTATATTTGATAATGAAGTGAAAGCTAATTTTACAATGCCTTCAATAATTTGCCCGGAAGACAAATTGGAAGTATTGAATAATTCGATAGGCCAGGTAGATCAATGGAAATGGACCTTCGATGTCATTGCTTCAAGCAATCTTAAAGATCCATTACCTGTACAATTTCCAACGCTTAACAGAGAAGCGTATTACACGGTAAAACTTGTTGCAACAAATACTAATTTAAACTGTAGCGATAGTGCCAAAGTCACCTTGACGGTGCTTGATCATTGTTTGATTGCAGTACCAACTGCATTTACACCAAACAATGATGGACGTAATGATTATTTCCGGCCACATAATGCATTGAAAGCTGATGATTATGAATTTAAAGTATATAATCGCTGGGGCCAACTAGTATTTCAGACGAATAATTGGCAAGACAAATGGGACGGAAAGATCAATGGCAATTTACAAGGCTCAGGTGTATTTGTATGGATGCTTCGATATATACATAGAGATACAAAAAAAGAGGTATTCGAAAAGGGAACAGTTACATTGATTCGCTAAAATTTCGTTTTGTCTGTAATTGTGCTGTCACTTATCTTTGCACATGGCAACAAGAAATTCCCCCTCCCCAACAAAAGTATCAGGTAAATTTTTCGGCGAAGGTTTAACCTTCGATGATGTGTTATTAATGCCCGGTTATAGCCAGGTGCTTCCCCGAGATGTAGAAATAAAAACCCGGCTTACAAAAAACATTACATTAAATGTGCCTTTACTTTCTGCAGCAATGGATACAGTAACTGAAGCAGCACTAGCTACAGCCCTTGCGAGAGAAGGCGGCTTGGGAATTCTTCATAAAAATATGAGCATCGAAAAACAAGCCGAACAAGTTCGTAAAGTAAAAAGAAGTGA
>JAHEMM010000108.1 GCA_024643655.1 Chitinophagaceae bacterium
TCTTCGAAATCCTGCTTCATCGCTACATGATATTTGTCGATGATAGCCTGAGGCGTTGTTCCTTCTTTTTTCGCCTGAATAGGGATAGCTGTTCCATGTTCATCGCTACCACAAACAAAAACTACATCTCTTTTTTGTGCCCGCAGATAACGGGCATAAATATCAGCAGGTATATAAGCCCCGGCCAGGTGACCAACATGTTTTAATCCGTTGGCATAGGGTAGGGCAGAAGTTATTAAATATCGTTTTGGATTAACCATGAAAATTATTAGTATTTATAAGTCTGCAAAAATACCGTAATAGTAGTCTTTACCCAAAAGCAAAGCCATTGCTTGTTTGCAATGGCTTAAAATCGAGTAAACAGGTTTTATTTATTTTCTACTTCACTGATAGCTTTTATTGTTTTTACCAATGAATCGGGTGTTACCGAAATGCTGTCAATTCCAAGGTCTACCAGAAATTGTGCAAAATCAGGAAAGTCAGAAGGCCCTTGTCCACAAATACCAACTTTTACTTTATTTTTTTTTGCTGTTTCAATGAGCATTTTGATCATTCCCTTTACAGCTTCATTTCTTTCATCATAAATATGCGCAACAAGGGATGAGTCCCTATCCAAACCTAATGTAAGTTGAGTTAAATCATTTGAACCTATTGAGAATCCATCAATATGCTTAGAAAACTCATCTGCCATGATCACATTTGATGGAAGCTCTGCCATTAAGAATAATTCAAGTCCGTTTTCACCACGTTTTAATCCAAATTCCTGCATCACTTCATGTACTTTAAGTAATTCAGTTACGGTTCTGCAAAAGGGGATCATGACAACTACATTCTTCAACCCCATCTCTTCCCTTACTTTTTTTATCGCTTTGCACTCCATGCCAAATGCTTCTTTGTATTCTTTGGAATAATAGCGACTGGCGCCTCTCCATCCAATCATTGGATTTTCTTCTTTCGGTTCAAAATAATTCCCCCCTAAAAGATTATAATATTCATTGCTCTTAAAATCTGAGAAACGTACAATTACTTTATTTGGATAAAAAGCAGATGCAATTCGGGCAATACCAAATGATAGTTTATTAATAAAAAATTCTTCTTCATTTTCAAACCCTTTGATCCTTTTTTCAATTATTGCAGTTAATGCCTCATCATTTATTTTTTTATGTTGCAATAGTGCCAACGGATGAATTTGAATGTAATTATTGATAATAAATTCTTCCCGTGCAAGACCAACTCCACTATTTGGCAAGTGTGAAAAATTGAATGCCATTGATGGTGAAGCGACATTAAGCATCAATGGAGTTTTTACTTTTGGTAAATCATTAAGTCGGGTCTCAATTTTTTCAAAAGCAATCTCACCCTTATAAACAATACCTTCATCTCCTTCACCACATGAAACGGTTACTAATTGACCTTCTTTTAATTCTTCCGTCGCATTCAATGTTCCAACAATAGCTGGTACACCTAATTCCCGGGCTACGATTGCTGCATGGCAAGTACGTCCACCCTTATTAGTAATGATAGCTGAGGCCTTTTTCATAATTGGCTCCCAGTCGGGGTCTGTCATATCTGTTACTAAGACATCACCTTCTTTAAAAACATGGCCTTCTGTTACTCTTTTGTCCAAAGAATAGAGAATATTAACATTACCCGATCCAACCTTGTCACCAACAGCAATGCCTTTTAGTATTATTTTTTCATTTCTGTTTTCGTTATTTAATTTATACTCGGTAATAATATTATGGTCTTTCTGCGAATGAATTGTTTCAGGTCTTGCTTGTACAATAAAAAGCTCTTTGCTTAATCCATCTATCGCCCATTCTACATCCATTGGGCACCATTTCTGTTTTAAATTTGTATAATAGGCTTCAATCTGGGTTACCCATTTTGCCAGTTTAATGATTGTATTGTCAGTAAGACAAAATCTATCTCTGTAATTTCTTTCTGTTGGAATAATTTTAACCCTTTCATCAGGGTCATCACCATAAACCATCATTTTATCTTTTATACCTAATTTTTTTTCAATGATGGGTTTAAAATTCTCTGTAAGTGTTGGTTTAAAAACTATATACTCATCTGGCGAAACTGATCCCTGCACAATCATTTCTCCTAACCCAAAGGACGCATTAATAACAACAACATCTTTGAAACCGCTTTCTGTGTCAATTGAAAATGCAACACCGGATGCACCAAGGTCACTACGTACCATTTTTTGAATACAAACAGAAAGGCCTATACTAAAATGATCATAGCCAAAACTCTGTCGGTAACTAATTGCTCTGTCTGTAAAAATAGAAGCAAAACAGTTTCTTACGGCATTCATAAGCTGGGCTGGACCTCTTACATTAAGATAAGTTTCCTGTTGACCTGCAAATGAAGCATCTGGCAGGTCTTCTGCTGTTGCCGAAGAACGTACCGCCACATCAGTCATATCCTGATCATAGTTTTTACTTAACTCATAATATTTATTTATAATGGCTTCGCTTAAGTCTTTTGGAAATTTTGCATTCTTTAATAGCTGACGGGCTTGCAATCCACCACGGCGTAAAGATTCAATATCATCTAATGTGATGTTGTTAATTATTGATCTTATTTCCTCATCCAGTTTGTTATAACTAATAAACTCTCTATAAGCAGCGACAGTAATAATAAATCCACCTGGAATTTGAATTCCTAATTTGGTAAGGTTTTGAAGCATTTCCCCAAGTGAAGCATTTTTACCTCCTACACTTTCAATGTCGTTTATACCTACTTCGTGCAGGTTGGCTAAATAAGCTGATTGTGGCATAATTAGAAAAAAGTTTAAAATTTAGCAAATCGTTTCCAGTGATATAATACTACAATAATTATTGTAGATTTTAAAAAATATAATCAAATAAAAGCGGATAAGCTAAATTCTCTTTTTTTATTTTTTATGGATAACCAAAACGTATTATATTCTTTAATTTTACTTTTTTATATTTAATTACTTATGATAAAAACACCAGCATTTTTAAAAAGTGGCGATACGATTGGAATCGTTTGTCCAGCCGGATATATGGCACTGGAAAAAGTAGAAACCTGTATAAAGACATTGGCAGAATGGGGTTTTAATGTAAAAGTGGGAAGTACAGTTGGGAGTAATTCTACAACTTATTTTTCCGGAACGGATGAAGAGCGGTTAAGCGATTTGCAAACTATGATGGATGATGATACTGTTAATGCGGTTCTTTTTGGTAGGGGCGGCTATGGGATGGGGCGTATTATTGATAAAATAGATTTTAAAAAATTCAGGAAACATCCTAAGTGGATGATTGGTTATAGTGATATTACAGTACTGCATTCACATCTTTTTACGAACTATTACATTTCTTCTATTCATGCACCAATGGCGGCTGCTTTTAATGACGAAGGGTTTAAAAACGAATTTGTGCTGTCATTGAAAAATGTTTTGATGGGCAAAAAAATAAAATATGTGTGTTCAACACATGCAAACAATAAAATGGGCAAATCGAATGGTGAATTGATTGGGGGAAACCTTTCGTTACTTGCTCACTTAATAGGAACCGGTTCTGATTTAAAAACAAAAGGAAAGATATTGTTTATAGAAGATGTTGGTGAGCAAAACTACAATGTAGACAGAATGATGCATCAATTAAAAAGAAGTGGAAAGCTTTCAAAATTAGCTGGACTTATTATTGGAGGATTTACAGATATGCAGGATACTGAACGTCCATTTGGACAAAATGTGTATGAAATAATAAAAGATATTATTAAAGATTATGACTACCCGGTTTGTTTTGATTTTCCTGTAAGTCATTCCGAAAGAAATTATGCATTAAAAATTGGAGTGAAATACAAGTTGAAAGTTGGAAAGTCAAAAGTTATTCTAGAGGAATAGGTTTAGTATTTCGGAGCTAATAAAAAACGTCCATTTTTATTAATCTTGTACACATTCACATCAGCATACAAAGTGTCATTCAGGTTGAATTTTGTATCTAACTTAATTTTATTATCGCTATAAAGAAGCGAAGAGGTGTTGTATGTAGATTTATTTTTAATGCCGGCAACAGCTACTTCTAAAGATGAAATATATCCGCCATTCTTTTTTGTACTAACAAGGTAAACAACTTGTGTTCCCGTTACGTCTGCTTTTTTCTTTTGTTCTACTACAACTAATAAATCAAAATTGCTATTACTTGTTATTTTCCCCGTAAGATAATATTCCCTGTTTTTTAACCGGTTATTATTTGCAACAGACAATGCCTGCGTAAACCATTTTTTAATAGTAAAAGTATCTAATGGTTCTGCTTGCATTTCAACAGCTTTCAACAAAAGGCTATCAGTAAAAGGAACTTCTGCTATTTCTTTCAGTAATTCCTTGTATTCGGAATCCAATTGTGCATGTAAGGTGAAACTTGAAATAATGAAAAATATGACTAACAATTTTTTCATCCGATAAAATTAACGCACTTTTTAAGACTAAACAATACCATAAATGGGGTATATTTTGTTAATGTTGAAGTAATAAATTAAGCTTTTCCTGGTATAAAGCAAAGGTATTCAGGTTATTATGCTTTCCATTTGGAATGGTTATTAACTCCGTACCTGTTTTTAGTCTTGTTAGTCTTTTTGCCTGTTTAAAAGGTATTACCCTGTCCTTGGTGCCATGAAATATGGTGATAGGAGCTCTAATGTATTCGAAATGCTGGTAAGTTGGAAGACTGTATTTTGACATTGGGGTTACTGGAAATAAAAAGAAATAATGTCTTGCCAACTCATCCATACTATAATATGGAGTTTCAAGAACTAGTCTTTTGCAGTCCTTTTTGGAGGCAACAAAGGCGGCAATTCCCGTACCTAAAGATTTGCCATAAATTATTATGCTATCTGCGGCAATTTTGCTGATGGCCATTTTGTAAAATAATAAAGCATCCTCATACAATATTTTTTCTTTCCTTTTTCCGGTCGATTTACCAAAACCGGGATAATCCATCATCCATACTTCATAGTTGTTTCGTGTAAAATTTTTGGCAAATGGAGCATAGCGATTAATGTTTTCTCTATTGCCATGAAAATAGAGTACTACTCCTTTTCGTAACGAATCAGCAACCGTAAATTGAACAATACTCAGATTTTTATTTGCTGTAACCGGTAAGTCAATTTGCCTGAAAGGAATATTGAATGAGTATTGATAATTGGCTGGTAGTTTTTTGGGATGAAAAATAAATTTATCCTGTAAAAAAAATAAAGCCACTCCAATGATTATATAAATCAGAGTAACTATTTTAAACCACTTCCAAAATTTTCGTAATTTTTTTTTATTGATCATAAAAGCGGTGCAAAGATAAGGGTCAGCATTGCTTCAGGTAAACAATTGTAAAATACTAAAGGACTTTATAAATAGGCCCTTTAGTATTATTTTATTTAATATCTATTGAAATAATTTTTTATACGATATAAGATATCATTATTTATTATTTCATAAAGGTTTCGTTCTATTTCAGACGCTGGAGGTGCAAATTCTTTTCTTCTATTCACTAAGAGTTTGTCTTCTGTTCTTAATGCTCTTTCATCTCCATTAAACGTTGTAAATACAGTACTCCAGTTGTATATAGCATTCACATTATCGTTCCAGACCCTCTGGCCTTCACTGTTTCTTACATTGATCTGGAGCGATAAAGAGGAATTTATTCTTCTTGTAGTAGATATGACTGTGGCATTTACATTAGCATACTCTCTTACTACTGAGTCAGGTTTAAAAACGATTTCTTTTATTATTATTTCCTTTGATACTTTTCGTCTGGTACTATTATCATATTGCCGGCCAATATGCAAGTTTGCAACGCTTAATTCTACTTCCTGATCAATTCTAAGATCCTCTCGCCTTGCTTCCCAAACAGAATAAAATTTTACAAATTCATTTCCACTTCTATTTTTAAGATTTCGAATCAATTGCTCGTCTAAATAGTTGCTATTTGCAGAGTAGGAGCTTTGAATATATCCTCCGTATTGCAGTACTGGAAGTACGACCACATTGGTAACGGCGTATTCATAGGCTTCATTTAATTTGATACTAGCATCCCGGTTTCCGGGATTAAAACGAAGAGCTATTTGAAATTCTCTGTACGCATCCTGATAACTTTTTTTTGTATAGCGTTGCATAAAGGCAATTCCTCTTTCATATCGTACATCACCAGCTTTTTGACTGTAAGTGACCAAATATTCAGAATAATTAATGGGGTTTACAATTCCCAGAATAGAAGGAACCTTATAAATTGCTTCATACATTCTTTGTAAGGAACGGTATTCGTTATAGATCGATTCATACTTTAACTCATTTGTGCTTTGAGAAAGACTTTGGATTCGACTTTCATGATCGTTTACTGCATACGTATAAGAGTTGGTAATAATATCAAGAAGTTTTGAATCATTTGGATCTTTCTGCAATTTCTTAGCAGCTACTTCTACTGCTTCATCATAGTTGCCTTTTTCATAAAGTTTACTTGCTGTTTTACAGGAAAAGATGAATAGACTAAGACCAATAAAAAATGTAATGTAAAGTTTGAGTTTCATAAACACCTCCTTTTTGTTTATGACTTTCAAATAGTGCTCCATGTTAAATGAAAAGCCTGTAATTAAGCAATCATTAACAATTAAAAGGCAATAATTTTAGTATTTCAAGATGTCACGAACGAAATTGTGGTATTCATCAAAGGAGGGAAGATTGTTATGCCCTCCACTATAAATACGGATTAGAGTAATTTTTTTCGGATTAATCTTTTGTAAGGCCTGACTATGACGAATAGGAATTAGCCAGTCTTTAGTGCCATGAATAATATAAGTATGGCATTTTACTTTAGGTAACCATAAATCTGTGCGAAGATGAAATCGTAATACGACTCTAACCGGAAGAACCGGAAGGAACCTTTCAATAACACGAAGAAAATTAAAATAAGGAGCATCTAATATCAGATAGCGGGGATTGTTATCACATGCTAGTTTAGTGGCAAACCCACTGCCCATACTTCTGCCGTAAACTATTAAATGATCTTCTGCATATTTTTCTTTTAGCTTGTTATAAATGAATTGCATGTCGTTTAGCATTTCTTTTTCACTTCTTTTTCCGGTACTTTTTCCAAATCCTCTGTAATCAAGAAGTACA
Organism: Chitinophagaceae bacterium; assembly: GCA_024643655.1. Lineage (GTDB taxonomy): Bacteria > Bacteroidota > Bacteroidia > Chitinophagales > Chitinophagaceae > JJ008. The sequence continues at coordinate 7,145 of JAHEMM010000108.1, forward strand.
ACATCATAATCGTATCGATAAAAATCTTTAGCATATCGGGCCCAACCTTTTATACTTCTTGTATTGCCATGAAAATAAAGAATCAGCCCCTTTGGATTGTTTCTGTGAAAATGAAGACCGTTAATGCGAACACCGGGTTCAATGTCAAAAAAATATTCCTGAAATGGGACATCGTATTTGAATTCAAAATCCTGTTTAAGTTTTTCAGGCTTGAATATCAATCGTTCCTGCAGAAAATAAGCAATGATGCTAAGGACAACGATCCCAGAAAGTATGTACCAAAATATTACTGGCAAATTAATTGTTGGTTTATAACTCTGAAATTAGGGAACTATAAACAAACTATCGATTTTCTTATTCCTCAATTCTGGTCAATTTCATAGTAGTTACAGGCGCCACTATGAGTGGAAATTTTTCTACTGTAACGTTTGCAACGTCTAAACCAAATCCTTTTTCTTCTGATAAACTATGATCTTTTAACCAGAAATAGAATTTCATAACTATTTTTTCAAAGAAAGGGAGCTCATTATCCTGGCTCAAATATTTCTCCATTACCATAAACTGAAAATCGCCAACTGTATTTGTATTGGCAAGACTTTCATAACGGCTGGTAATATTTACCTCTTTATTAGCTACCAGATCTTCAATTACTTTACGGAACATTAGATTAATTCGTGGCTCCATTCTAAATCCAAGACGAAAATCTACTCTGATAATATCGTTTGGAATAATATGTTCCACTTTATATTCACAAGTATATGGGTCATCCAATGTATCCACATGCACAAACCAGTAAATATCTGCCCTTTTTGGTTTTCTGTTTAATATGGAATAAATGACTTTATGCTCTATTTCTTTTGGATTATTGGCACTGGTAAGATAAACAAGGTGGGTTGCATACTTTGGAACAGATTTATCGCTACTTAACTCTTGAATTTTTGGAACATAATGCTCCATTCGTACAAATTCCACATAGCGGTTTTTGATCTTTCGGGCTCTAAACCATATGTACATAACCAGGAACATAAATACACCGATAAATAAAGTAAAATATCCTCCATGCATAAATTTAATCATGAGTGCTACGAGATATACAATTTCTATAGTGAGATAAGCTCCAAGGAAAATATAAATCCATAATGATTTTACTCTATGGAGTACTAAATAATTCGCAAACAGAATTGTCGTCATTAACATGGTAACAATAATTGCCAGACCGTAGGCGGCTTCCATATTTGATGACTTACGGAAATAAAGAACAACTCCAACGCAGCCAATAAACATGATGAAATTTATAGCTGGTATAAATAATTGACCTTTAGCTTCTGATGGATATCGGATCTTAAGTTTTGGCCATAAATTCAAACGCATTGCTTCACTTATTAGCGTAAATGCTCCTGAAACCATTGCCTGACTTGCAATAATCGCCGCTGTAGTAGCTATTATAACTCCGGGGATAATAAACCAATGCGGCATCAAGTCATAAAATGCATTTATACTTAATGCTTTTTTTGCTTCTTCGGTAATTACCCGACCATTGTGATGAAGTAAGAGTGAAGCACCTTGTCCAAAATAATGAATTAATAAACATGCTTTTACATAGATCCAGGATCTTCTGATATTGCCACGACCACAATGTCCCAAATCGCTATATAATGCTTCTGCTCCGGTGGTACAAAGAAAAACTGCCCCCAACAGCCAAAATCCTCCCGGATAATTTTTTAAAAAAGTTATTGCATAATATGGACTAAGGGCTTTAAATATTGAAAGGTCATCAAATACATGAATTACACCTAACACCAAAAGCATTGTGAACCAAATAAACATTATAGGGCCAAACATCTTTCCAATTGATGCGGTGCCAAATTGTTGCATAAAAAAGAAAAG
>JAHEMM010000109.1 GCA_024643655.1 Chitinophagaceae bacterium
TTTTTAAAGAATCTGTTTTGAAAGATTAGTAAAGTAATAACGCCAACTGATATAGAAGCATCAGCAATATTAAAGATGGGGCTAAAAAACTCGAATTGATCACCGCCAATAAAGGGGAACCAATCAGGAAATTTTCCATCAAACATTGGGAAGTATAACATATCAACTACACTTCCATGCAAAAAAGAAGAATAGCCATTTGAAGAAAATTCAGCAATTCCCGGGTAGCTTAAATAATCGTTAAGAGCCGCATCGTAATGAAGTCCTTTATCGAAGAACATACCATAAAACATACTGTCAATCAAATTACCAAGGGCTCCGGCATAAATTAATGCAGCACAAATAATAAATCCTCTTTTGTATTTCTGCTTGATAATTTTCCCAATATACCAAGTGCCAAATATTACAGCTGCCAGACGAAATAATGTTAGAATCATCTTACCAGTTTCATTTCCAAATTTCCAACCCCAGGCCATACCAGGATTCTCAATAAAATGAAGACGAGCCCAATCCATTCCAAATATCCTAACTACCTCTCCAGTCGGATACGAAGTTTTGATCCAAAGCTTTAAAGCCTGATCAATAAATATTATAAGTGCAATAATTAAAACAACATGCCAGGTTTTCAATGTCTTCATAATAGGTCACAAATATAGGAAAGAAAGCGGCAGTGATGAGGCAAAGAAGTGCTAAAGTAATTCATGTGTATCAGTTGTAAAAAGTTGGTATTTATCAATTTTTACTCTTCAAAATAAACTCTTTTTACTCTTTGAGAAATCCCAGTCATAATCTCATAAGGTATTGTTCCTGCCCAATGGGCCAATTGCTGTACTGGTAATTCTTTTCCAAAAATTATGACATCATCGCCTTCTGCAACATCTTTAATTTCAGTAATATCAATCATAAACATGTCCATACAAACCGTACCAATAATTGGAGCAAGTTTTCCTTTTACCCAAACTTTACCAATACCATTACTTAGTTTTCGAGGATAGCCATCTGCATAACCTATACGAATGGTAGCTATCACAGCATCTTTTTCAACAATCCCCTTCCGATTATAGCTAACAGACTCGCCTTTTTTCAATTTTTTTATTTGTGCAATAGTAGATTTTAACGTTGTTACCGTTTGAAGCTTTAATTGATCACCGGCAACACTATCCACCCCATATAGTCCAATACCCAGTCGAACCATATCCATTTGCATCTCTGGATGACGAACTACAGCTGCAGAATTTGCGATATGACTTAAGAAATTATAACCCGTTACGTTTTTTATTATATCAATTGCTTCAGTAAAAATGGTATACTGATGCAATGAAAATTCATCATTTTCTTTTTCTTCACTCGCTGCAAAGTGAGTAAACACAGATTGAATTTTCATTGTGGATGTTGCATTTATCAACGTTGAAAGTTTCTCTATTTCATTGATTGAAAAGCCTAGCCTGTTCATCCCTGTTTCCAATTCAAGATGAACCGGGTAATGTTGAATAGCTTCTTGTTGCAAAAAATTATCGAATGACTGAAATATTTCAAAAGAGTAAAGCTCTGGCTCCAGATTATGTTCTATAATTGTATCAAATGCATACACTTCTGGGTTTAACACCATAATGGGTAAAGTAATGCCAGCCTTCCTTAATTCAACGCCTTCATCAGCATAAGCTACACCCAGATAATCAACTTTATGATATTGCAGTATACCAGCAATTTCTGCACTACCTCCTCCATATGCAAAGGCTTTTACCATAGCCATCACTTTAGTAGTTGGCTTTAATAATTGCTGATACTCTTTTAAATTATGAACAATTGCATTTAAATTTATTTCCAGTACAGTCTGATGTGCTTTTTGCTCAAGTAGTTGAACAATTCTTTCAAAAGTAAAAACTCTTGCCCCCTTAACTAATATAATTTCATCTTTAAATTGCGATGACAGGAACTGATCTAAATATTCTGATATAGACTTAAAAAGTTCTACTTTGATATTTCGATTTTTAACTCCTGCATACAATGCCATTTGTTGGGATATTCTTTCTCCGATTCCTATTACTCTTGATACATTATGCTTTTGCAGACTTTCGAAAACTTTTTCATACAATAATTTATCAGACATTGCACTTTGTAAAAAATCGGAAAGGATAGCGGTTTTATTACTTCCGCCACTTTGTTGATCAAGAAAGTTCAAAGCAATTTCCAGCGAACTAATATCTGCGCTGTAACTATCATTGATTATAGTACAGCCATTTATTCCTTTTTTAAATACAAGACGCATATCAACCGGCGTCAATAATTTCATTCGCTCTGCAATGACGTCCTTACTATAGCCAAGATGTAGCAATACCACACAACAAGTAATCGCATTCTGAATAGAAGCATCATCATTAAAAGGAATTTCGAATGCAACACTAATTGACTTGTATATTCCAGTAATAACCGTTGTAAACTTTTCTTTTTTGATCTTGGTAACAACAATTGATTCGGGCAGTGTGGCATTTTTAAATAGCAATCGTTTCTCATTCTCCTTCTGCGTTGAGGAGCTAAATCCTTCACTATGTGCTTCACCAATATTAGTTAAAACCCCAATAGTGGGTTGAATAATTTTTTCCAATTTTTCCATTTCTCCCGGCTTTGAAATACCGGCTTCAAATATGGCCAAAGTATGATGTTCATTCAACTGCCAAACACTAAGTGGAACTCCAATCTGCGAATTAAAACTTTTCGGACTCCGTACAATATTATAATCCTGATGTAGTAATTGATATAGCCATTCTTTTACAATTGTTTTACCATTGCTACCAGTAATACCAATGACTGGAATCGTAAACCGGATTCTATGTGCTTGAGCAATCTGTTGTAATGCTTCTAGTGTGTTATCAACTTTAATAATGTTTGCCACGGGAAAATCAGTAGCGTCAATATCATTACTGACTACAAAATTACGAACACCTTTTTTGTACAATTCATGAAGAAACTGATGACCATCTCTTCGATCACCTACAATCGCAAAAAATAAAGAAGATTGGGGGGAATAAACTTTTCTACTATCAAACAGAAGATGATCAATTTCCACATCATTTATTATGAGAGAATCCCCTTTTAACAATGAGGCAATATTTGAAATTGTATAAATCAAAAGTTTACATCAATATCGTCTGGAATATCTTCTTTTTCAATAGCCCTTATTCTGGCATTTTGCTTATCAATAAACAAGGAATAAAAAATTGAACCTGTAATACAAACCATAATAACTCCAAGTGATATAATTACCTGAATTGGCTTATCCACTACTTGATTTATCCATTTTTCACAAAGCATTTTAATACCTATAAACGCCAATACAATAGCTATCCCTTGTTGCAAATAATCAAATTTATTTACAGCACCTCTTAACAGAAAGAATAATGATCTTAATCCAAGCACTGCAAAAATATTTGACGTATAGATAACTAATTTATCTCTGGATATTCCTAATACCGCCGGAATAGAATCCAAAGCAAATACCAAATCAATAGCAGCCAACATAATTACAACTACAAAAAGGCTTGTATAAAATTTCTTACCATCTATTCGAATAGTATACTTTCCATCTCCATCATGCGCTACCAGGGGAACAAGCTTTCTTAACCATTTATAAACTTTGCTTTCTTCTGGCTTAAATTCTTCATCATCTTTTGCTACAAACATTTTATACCCAGTATAAACAAGAAACACCCCAAATATGTATAGTATCCAATGAAATTGCTCTACCAAAGCCACTCCTACAGTTATAAATATAATTCTGAAAACAATGGCCATTAAAATCCCTGCAAGTAATACCCGACCGTAATTTTTTTCCTTTACACCAAACGCTGAGAAAATAAGGATGAAAACAAAAATATTGTCGATACTAAGACTCCATTCCATCAAATAGGCACTGAGATATTCCAATGCCAGGCCTTCCCCTTTTTCAATCCACATAAAAACGAAAAAAGCTAATGCAAGACCTACCCAAAAAAAAGTTTGGTATAATGCCTGCCGAATAGACACTTTCTGATCTTTCTTACTCATCAGACCCAGATCAAAGACCAATGCTATCGTAAGAACAATACCAAAAACGAGATAAGTAATTTGATCAGTTGTCATAAATAAAGTTATACAAAGTGCAAAGATAGCCGGAATGCTGTTGTAGCGTTTACTTGGCTAGGCTGCATATTTACGTTTACGAACTTGCTGATAAATCCAACCAAACAACAAGACCAGCATAACAGGTATTACAATATTTATAAATTGCCAGGTTGTTTTTTGTTCCTTCACTTTCTTTGAGTCAATTAAACGCAAAATAATGTCTTTGTTTTTTGTTTCAGTTATATCGGGGTTATTAACCAGCTCATCAAGGCAATTTTGTAAAAAATCACGGTTTGCTACAGGAATAAAATACTTCCCAAAATCTGATTGCTTCCTGTACTCCGTGTATGTATACTTGTTCCAGCCCATTGGCAAGGGTTCAGGTTGTCCATTCTCGTTTCCTGGAATAAAATCATTTAGCAAAATATCTCCATCGCCAACAACGATAATTTTATTTTCTATTGAATTCGGTTTGTAAATTAATCCGTAGGACGCAAGGCTATCTTGCTGAGCTTTCGAAATCCGATTTCTGTAAAGTGAAGTAAATTTTCCTTCCAGCATCATAGCTACCGGGATAGCATTTTTCTTAAAATTTTCATCTTCAGGAACATTTTTGTTTTCATTCAAACTGATTAATGCCGGTGTACTAATAACTCTTGAATTAGGAGATGTGACTAACAGTGGTTGCTTTTTAATACCTTCTACCTGAATCGTATCAATTGAATTTGCAAAACGACTAGCTACATAACCCATACTCTTACCATTACTATTTACCGGAGAGAGAATTGGAAAATAATTCCAATGCAAAAATTCCATTTGCGGGTTGTCCATAGTACCACCCACTACAAAAGGAATTAAATCGCATTGTAAATCCATTACAAGGTCAGTATTGATTCTACAACCATAGCGAAAGAATAAATCGGTCAGGTTTAAGTTTCGATCAAAAGCAATTGTTTCTGGTTTCATTGAAAGACTGTCCTGCTCTGCAATCAAGTTGTCAATAAAACATAATAACTTCCCTCCATGCATTACAAACTGATCAATCTTAACTTTTTCATCCTCAGAGAAAGTTGTTGTTGGCTTTACAATTAAGAGAACATCTACACCATCGGGTATTCTTGGTTGAGCATTAATATCAAGTATTTTGAAATCATAGTCTTCCCCCAATGTTTGCACCAGATCATACGTTCTTCCATCAACCGGTTCGCCATTACCAATAGAATAGGCAATCCCGGTCTTTTTATCTTTTGATAACTTATCCAACGCTTTAGCAAACTGAAACTCCATCAATGCCTCTGCACTATTTATTTCATCCTGAGAAATTCTTCCGCTGGCACCCGGATATAAATTGACAAGAGTTTGTTTTCCTTTATAAGTTAATAAAGCAACCGGGAAAATAATATTACTACTCTCACTTGCCTTTTTTTGTACGGTAAGATTGATAGGAACTGCACCAAGTGAAATCAATGAATCGGCGTAGATTTTAGTTGTTCCTTCCATCTCATCCTGTGGTGAAATAAATCTAAAGTGAATTTTTGACGAATTTCTGTCCTTTAATAATCCCAGAAATTCTGCAGTACTGTTTGCTAATTTTTTGAACCCAGCCGGGAATTCACCTTTCAAAAAAACATCAATCTCTACTTCTTCATCCAGATTTTTTAATAAGTCTTTGGTTGCTTTACTAAGTGTATACCTTTTTTCTTTCGTCAGATCAAAACGAGCATGAAATGTTGAAGCGAAATAATTGAATGCAAATAAAATAACCAGCAGCAAAAGCCACCAGAATTTTGAAGCAAATATTTTATTTACAAGATTCTTCATTTATCGTTTTAATAAATTACGATTAGTGATTGTCAAAAAAAGAAATATCACAGATAAAAAATAAATAATATCTTTTGTATCAATTAACCCCCGACTAATGCTGCGATAATGAAAATCAATCCCCAGCATTTCGATATAATAATCAGGGCCATTATTAAAAGCCGGCAATTTGCTGATAGCACTAAATCCATAATACAACAACGCACAACCAATTAAACTAACGATAAAGGCTACCACAGCATTATTGGTGAAGCTGCTACAACAAATACTTATAGCAGTAAATACGGAAGCCAGAAAAAACAAACCAATATAAGATCCAATTGTTGCACCCATATCCAATCCTTCATTGGAAGAAATACGCTGGATTGAAAATATATAAATGATGGTTGGTAATAATGCGATAAAGACAACAATCAAGCTACCGAGGTATTTACCACCTATAATCTGCCAACGGGTTAATGGACGAGTTTGCAATATTTCATAAGTGCCGGTTTTAAACTCTTCCGAAAAACTGCGCATAGTAATGGCGGGAATCAATAATAAAAGTATCCAGGGAGCTAACTGAAAGAACCGATCCAGCGTTGCATAACCAAAATCAAAAATATTATCATCAAAGACAAAAAGTACCAACCCGTTAACCAAAAGGAAAACAATAATGGCGATGTAACCGGTAAGGCTACTAAAAAATTGTCGGAGTTCTTTTTTACAAACAGACCACATAGGCTTGGTAGGATGCAAAATAAGTCAAAGCAGCTATATTTCAAGACAATACACTTTATTAATAGCATAAAAAATCCCTCAAAAGAGAGGGATATTTATTTTCATGCCCGGGATTTAATCTTTTTATACGGCAAAACTTTCTCCACAGCCACAAGTTCGGCTAGCATTCGGGTTGCTGAAGTAAAAGCCTTTTCCATTTAATCCATCAGAAAAATCAAGCGTTGTATTTACCAGATAAAGAAAACTTTTTAAATCAGTTACAATTTTTATTCCATTATCCTCAAAAACCTGATCCATTGGCTTTGCTTCATTATCAAAGTCAAGTTTATAACTCAACCCCGAACAGCCTCCACCAACAACACCAACCCTTACGAAATATGATGTATCATCTGCAACACCGGCATCTTTCATAAGTTGCTGTACTTTTTCTTTTGCCTTATCGCTAATATAAATACTGTTTTCCAATGCAACACTCATATTCAATTCAATTTAATGAACAACACTTTCCTCAAACTTCAATGTATCCATACCGTTCTTCTGACGATAATCATTGATAGCCGCTTTAATAGCATCTTCTGCCAACACAGAACAATGAATTTTTACAGGAGGAAGATTTAATTCTTCTACAATTGTCATGTTGTCAATTGTAACTGCTTCATCAATAGATTTTCCTTTTAACCATTCTGTTGCTAAAGAAGAAGAAGCAATAGCAGAGCCACAACCAAATGTTTTAAATTTTGCATCTTTAATAACACCGGTAGCTTCATCTACTTCTATTTGAAGACGCATTACATCACCACATTCTGGTGCTCCAACAAGTCCTGTTCCTACTGTTGCTTTACTTTTATCAAGCGTACCTACATTCTTAGGATTCTGATAATGATCAATAACTTTTTCACTATATGCCATAATATTAAGTTTTTTAGATAATTAGTTAATTTGTTTATTAGTTTCTGCATATTGACTAGTTAACTAATTAACCAATCAACTGCTTAACCTTTAGTGATGCGCCCATTCAATGGTATCTAAATCTATGCCTTCTTTATACATCTCCCAAAGAGGACTCATTTCTCTCAATTTATTTACTGTATTTGTTACTTGCTCGACAGTATAATCTATTTGTTCTTCAGTTGTAAATCTTCCTAATCCAAAACGCAATGAACTGTGTGCCAGATCATCACCCAAACCTAATGCCTTTAATACATACGAAGGTTCTAAGGAAGCAGAGGTGCAAGCTGAACCAGAAGACAAGGCGATATTTTTATTAAAGCCCATTAACAACCCTTCTCCTTCTACATGTTTGAATGAGATATTCGTTACATGCGGAAGTTTGTGTTCCTTATCACCATTCAAGTACGATTCTTCTACTTTCAATAATTCTGTCTGTAACTTATCTCGAAGCTTACTCACTCTGGCTGTTTCTTCTTCCATTTCATTCAGGCAAATCTCACAAGCTTTACCAAAACCAACAATACCAGGCACATTCAATGTTCCGCTTCTCATTCCTCTTTCATGTCCACCGCCATCTAACTGGGCAGTTACTTTTACTCTTGGGTTTTTTCTTCGAACATATAAAGCACCAACCCCTTTTGGACCATACATTTTATGCGCAGTAAATGCCATAAGGTCAATACCGTCTTTATTTACATCAACAGGTATTTTACCAACTGCCTGCACGCCGTCGGTAAATAATAGCACACCATGCTTTCTGGCAATTGCACTAATTTCTTTAATCGGCATAATAGTGCCTATTTCATTATTGGCATACATAATGGCAATAAGAATTGTTGTAGGTTTAATAGCTGCTTCTAATTCAGCAAGATCAATTAAACCATTCGGCATTACATTAAGATATGTTACTTCTCCACCTTCCTTTTCAATATGCTTACATGTATCTAAAACAGCTTTATGCTCGATATTACAAGTGATTATATGATTGCCTTTACTGGCATACATTTCAAAAACACCTTTCAGTGCCAGATTGTCTCCTTCTGTAGCACCTGAAGTAAAAATTATTTCTTTTGGGTCAGCACCAATCAATTTGGCAACCTGTTCTCTGGCATAATCTACTGCCTCTTCTGCCTGCCAGCCAAAAGGATGATTCCGACTGGCCGCATTACCAAAATTATTGGTAAAATAAGGGATCATCGCTTCCACTACTCTTGGGTCACATGGTGTTGTTGCATTATGGTCTAGATAAATAGGAAAATTCAGCATAATCTTGTTATTGTACGTTTTTGTTTCTTAAACACAAAATTAACCTAAAAGGTTCTAACTGAAAGGGGTAATTTCGGGCA
>JAHEMM010000022.1 GCA_024643655.1 Chitinophagaceae bacterium
TCATTCAACAAAAAATTTCGTTGTTCAGTTTTGTGACCTGTATAGGAAAAAATCAAGGCAAATGCCTTGTCGGCTGCAACTGTAATTTTGAAATACCCGGTATCGTTGGTAAGGGTTGCTTTTGATTGTCCAAGTATAACAATTGATACTTTAGATAATGGGTTTTCATTTTCATCAACTACTTTTCCAGACACATAAGCAATGTTCTGTGAGAAAGTAGTAACAGTAAGCAAAAAGCAGATGGCAGTGAGAATTATTTGGCGTAAGGTTTTTTCCATAAGAGAATCTGCGTCAAGATACGAATTTTGTTTTGAGAATTATTTTGATTTTCCTTTTATTATCATTTAAAGTCTGATTGCAAAAATGACAGTACCAAAAATGACTACATGAATGTTCTTTTTTAATAGATCTTAATGTGCGGTAAGCAGCATTGAAAGCAATCCGCCACCACCAAGCAGCGTAAAAAACTTCTGAAATAAAAATTACGATAATGACTTAATAAGGTTAATGGCATGCGTTAAAAGTAGTTTGAATGTCCAGAGCCAGATATCCTCTTTTGTAGAAACGTATATCTTGTTGTTTAAAAATATTTCGAAAGGGTTCCCAAGATAATCTGGCGGTTTATTTTTTCTTCTTGGGATATTTCTTCTTCAAGTCGAATACTTAAAGACTTTTTAGCTGTTTTATAGTTTCAATTGGATTGACAGATTTAAAAACTGTATTTCCTGCCACCAACACATCTGCACCAGCAGCAATAATTGATGGTGCATTTTCTATTGTAACACCACCATCTATTTCAATCTTTACGTTCAATCCTCTTTCATCAATCATTTTGCGGAGTAACTTTATTTTTTCTAAAGTATATGGAATGAATTTCTGTCCGCCAAAACCTGGATTCACACTCATAAGGCATACGAGATCAATATCATGTAGAATATCGTTTAATGCTGAAACAGAAGTATGCGGATTTAACGCTACACCGGCTTTCATCCCCAAAGATTTTATCTGTTGAATATTTCTGTGCAGATGATGACATGCTTCTAAGTGAACGGTAAGATTATCAGCACCTGCATTTTTAAATTGTTCTGTATAGTTTTCCGGATTGACAATCATCAGGTGCACATCGCAAACTTTGGTAGTGGCTTTTCTAAAAAATTCAATTAGCATTGGGCCAAAGCTGATATTGGGCACAAAGTTTCCATCCATAACATCAAGGTGATACCAATCTGCTTCACTTACGTTCAACATTTTACAATCGGCTTCCAGATTTAAGTAGTTGGCAGAGAGGAGAGAAGGTGCAATAATTGGCATAAGTGCTTATTTGCCCTGCAAGATAATTCTATTTCAGTTTATCTGCTGCTTCTTTTGCTACTATAAAGGTTTTATCAAGTCCGTAGGCCCTTTCGTAATTGAGTTTGGCCTCTTGTTTTTGTCCCACTGCTTCCTGGCATTTGCCCATCCAGTAATAAGCATCTGGGAAAGTTGCAGAAATTGTATTGGCCAACTGAAATACTTTTAATGCATCAGTCATTTTTTTCAGCTCATACAAAACTCTTCCTTTTTCAACATAAGCGTTTAGGTAATAATAGTTACGTTGTATAGCCTGATCGAACAATCCAATAGCTTTTCCTTTTTCGTTAATATTAGAAAAATAAATGCCTTTATAATAATAAGGTTCTGCATGCAGGTTCAACGTATCAACTTTTATCAATGAATCGCATATTGCTATAACTTTTACATTTTTAGATTCTGCGTATTTATAAGCCAACTCATAGTTGAGTTCAATATCATAAGGGGTTAATGCATAGGCTTTTTCTAAAATTGTGGTTGCTTCGTTTTCATTTCCTTTTTTGCTTAAAAGTTCTGCTTTCATTTTCATTACATCTACCTGATCGGGATTGGCAGCAAGTATTTGATTTGCCATTTCCAAAGCTTCTTCTGTATTCCCTTTTGCATCGTATGAACGGGCTAATGTTAATTGTAAAAGAAAGCTATTGGGTAATTCTTTTAAGGCATTATTTAGAAATAGAATTGCTGAGTCGGGTTTTTTGTCGAGCATCAGATTACTGAATCCGTAAGCATATCGTTCATCTTTTTTAAGTGCCCATGCTTTTTTGAAATCTTCCAATGCCGGTTCTGACAAGCCATCGGAATTTAATAATACGCCCCGGCGAAAATAGAGTTCATCCTTCTTAGGATATTGTTTGATGCTGTCGGTCAATATTACATACGGAGCCTTATCTAAAATATCGCTATAAGGTGAATCAGTGCCTTTATCATTACAACTATTGATGAAGATCAGTCCAGGAATGAAAAAGGCTACTATTTTTGTAATTCTATTCATTTTTCAAAACTAAATGTTTTTATAAACCGAGAGATGACATTCGGCTGACAAAATAAACTTTTTGTGAAAATACCTTTGCAGCCTGAAACTTAGTTGTCAGATTAAAACGAATAATAATGAAAAAACTTGTGTGTTTGTTTACTATTGCTACTTTTTTAATTTCTTGTGGGAATAGTTCAAAACTAGTAAATACGACTGCTGCAAATACTGATACGTTAAGATATGCAGAAGAAACACATTTAAAAAATATTCAGCAGCTCACTTTTGGTGGTGATAATGCAGAAGCATATTGGAGTTATGATGGTAAATATCTGATATTTCAACGAACAAGTCCAAAAGACGGGATTCCTTGCGATCAAATATATATTGGCAAAGTGCCAACCAAAAAAGGACAAAAGTTTGAATATAAATTAGTGAGTACAGGGAAGGGAAGAACGACTTGTGCTTATTTTACTAAAGACGGCAAACATATTATTTATGCATCTACACATTTAGGTAGTAACGAATGTCCGCCAGTACCCGACAGGGCAAAGTATGGCAACAAATATATATGGCCATTATATAGCAGCTTTGATATTTTTATGGCTGATCTTGATGGTAAAATTGTGAAACAACTGACAACTTCAAATAGTTATGATGCAGAAGGAACTTTATCTCCCGATGGAAAGAAAATGATTTATACCAGTACAAAAGATGGTGATATTGAGTTATATATTATGAATTTGGAAACTGGTGCAGAAAAAAGAATAACGAATACATTAGGTTATGATGGTGGTGCCTGGTTTAGTCCCGATGGAACTAAAATTATCTGGAGAGCAAGCCGCCCAAAAACTGAAGCAGATATAAAAGAATACAAAGATCTATTAAAAGAGAATTTAGTGGCTCCAACTAATATGGAAGTATGGGTAGCCAATGCTGATGGAAGTAATGCGAGACAGGTTACAGCTTACGGTCAGGCAAACTGGGCGCCTACTTTTATGCCAGACAGCAAACGCATAATTTTTGCTTCCAATCATGAATATAAGCGAGGTTTTCCTTTTAATCTTTATACGATCAATGAAGATGGCACTAATCTTCAAAAAATAAGCAGGGATAAAGGCTTTGATGCTTTTCCGATGTTCTCTCCAAATGGAAAGAAAATAGTTTTTAGTAGCAACAGAAACAATGGGGGTACGAGAGATACAAATGTTTTTATTGCTGATTGGGAAGAATAATCCTTTGCAATTTGGCTTACCTTATTACCTTTGAAGCCTAAAATTGAGTTTTATGTATAATGGAATGCTTCATTTACACAGTGTACTTCGTTGGATAATCCTGATTTTGTTATTAGTAGCTGTATATAAAAGCCTGATTGATAAAAATAAGCCCTTTACTTCGAGTCATAAAAAGACAGGCTTGTTTTTAATGATTACTGCCGATGTAATGTTATTGGTTGGTATTTATCAGTGGATTGTTGGCCCTTGGGGATTAAAAAGTATTCAAGCAAATGGGATGAGTGTAGTAATGAAGAACTCAGTACTTCGATTTTTTGCGATTGAGCATTTTGTTGGGATGCTTGTTTCAATTATTTTAATTCATATTGGATATAGTTATACAAAGAAAAATATTCCTGACGTTACAAAACATAAAAGAGCAGTGCTATATTTTGGGTTAGCATTATTGATTATCCTTACTTTTATTCCATGGCCTTTTAGAGAAGCAGGTGCCGGCAGAGTTTGGTTTCCGGGAATGTAATTGATATTGTCTGATTTGTTTTATTGAAATGATTATACGGCTAAGGCCTCTGCCACTTTTTTCATTTCTTCTGTTGTGCCAATACTTAATCTTCGCCAACTTTTACCAATTTCAAAAGTCCGGCATCCGATAATATTTTTTGCTTCCAATACCTCTTTTACATCTTTTTTAAAATTGGCAGTATCAAAATACACAAAGCTTGTATGTGATTTTACAAAATTCATTCCGGCTTTGTTCAGGGCTGTGCAAAATATTGCCTTAGCCTTTTCATTTTCTTTTTTACAAAACTGAACAAATTCCTGATCATCTAATGAGGCAATTGCACCAGCTAAAGAAACAGCACTTATACCAGCGTTTGCCCATGGTTGCAGTTCATTCATTTTTTTAATAGTGGCTGGATGGGCAATAGCAAAACCAGCTCTTGCACCCGCCATTCCATAAATTTTTGAAAAAGTTTTTGCAATAATTAGATTCGGATATTCATTCACCCAATTGGCCATTGTTGGCTCGTTACTGAATTCAGTATAAGCTTCATCTAATAAGAGTATACATTTAGGAGCAACATCTTTAATAAAAGCTTCCAGCTCATTTGCGGGTATGATTGCACCTGTAGGATTGCCGGGATTACAGATATAAACCATTTTGGTATCCTTATTCATTGCATCCTTCATTTGTTGAAGGTCTGTCTGTTTATCAGTTGTAACAGGAATTAATGATACAGGAAGCCCAACTGTATTTGCTGCGGGCATCCATAAACGGAATGTAGGTTCTGGTGCAATAGCATTACCTTTTTGTAAGGCAGCCATTAAAGATACTACACCAAGTAATTCAGACGACCCGGCACCAACTGTAATATGTTCTTTTGTGAGTTTGTATACAGCGCCTATTTTTTCTCTTAGGACATTCGTTATTTCCCATGGATAACGGTTGGACTTATTCACCATCTCGATCATAGCTTTTCTTGCCTTAGGAGAAGGGCCATGAGGATTTTCATTAGAACTTAGCTTTATAATACCAGAGTAATCTATTGAGTTTAAAAAGCTATGCTCTGCTTCTTTAGCAAATAAATCCCTGCTGAAAGCAAACGCTGCTGCTGCTAATGTACCTTGTTTTAAAAGTTGGCGTCGATCCATATTTTATTTAGAAAGTTACGAATAATTTATTATCGCTTACCCAATTCTATTACTTCGCAATTTTTAATTTCTTTTTCATCAATTATAAAACGAATTATTGTTCTCATTTTATGCCAACCTTGTTTACCAGCAGCACCAGGATTCATGTGTAAACAACGCTGTTTGTCATCATACATAATTTTCAAAATATGCGAATGACCGCTTATGAATAATTGTGGTTGATGAATGGCAATTTCTTTTCTTGTTTCCAGATTGTATTTTGGTGGATAACCTCCGATATGGCGAATCATCACTTTTATTTCTTCGCAATTGAATATCAGCTGTTCGGGATAGTTGTATCTTATTTTAGCGTCGTCAATATTTCCAAATACTCCTCTCAAAGGTTTATAAGCGCCAATCTTCTCTGCTATTTCCATGCTGCCAAAATCGCCAGCATGCCATATTTCATCACAATTTTTAAAATGTAATAAAATGCTATCATCTATATAGTGGTGTGTATCTGAAAGGAGACCAATTCTTCGCATAAATCAATCGAGATGAAAAGTTAAAAATAAGGCTTAGTTTTATTGGAATTGTAAAACTTAATTAGTTTATATTATTCATGACTAAATTAAATAAATCAAAGGCAAAAGCAAAGTTCGGAACCGCACCTGTTTTTTTAACAGCAATTTCAACCATTCTTGGTGCTATAATGTTTTTGCGTTTTGGATATTCAGTTGGTAATCTTGGATTCTGGGGTACTTTAGGTATCATAATTATTGGGCATATTGTAACAATTGCCACAGCCATGTCGTTGGCCGAAATAGCAACGAATCAAAAAGTAGAGGGTGGTGGTGAATATTTTATTATTTCAAGGTCTTTTGGTTTTAACATAGGAGGAACCATAGGGGTAGCCCTTTATTTGTCACAAGCAATCAGCGTTGCTTTTTATGTAATTGCTTTTGCAGAAGCTTTTGAAGCTGTTAAACCTTTTTTGTCATCAACAATAGGTGTGGAAATAGCTGATAACAGATATTTTAGTGTGCCTGCTTTATTATTGTTGATTTGGTTAATGATAACCAAAGGCGCCGATATGGGTGTAAAGGCATTATATTTTGTAGTATCAATATTGCTTATCTCGTTAGTATTCTTTTTTATTGGAAAAACTGATTATGAGGCTACTATTGGAGCTGCTTCTAGTCTCAATAATACAATTGAAAGGCCGTCAGATTTTTTCCTTGTATTTGCAATTATATTTCCTGCTTTTACAGGAATGACTGCTGGTGTTGGATTATCAGGCGATTTGAAAAACCCTAAAAAATCAATTCCTCTCGGTACATTGGCTGCAACCATTGCAGGCATGATTATTTATATTTTCATTGCATGGAAGCTGGCACATTCTGCATCGCCTGAAGACCTTGTTGGTGATCAGTTAATCATGAGTAAAATTGCATTATGGGGTCCAATTATTCCAATTGGATTAGCAGCTGCAACAATTTCCTCTGCCATTGGGTCATTTATGGTTGCACCAAGAACGTTACAAGCTTTAAGTAGTGACAGAATTTTCCCAGGTAGAAGAATTAACTATCTAATGTCGAGAGGAACAGCCAAAAACAATGAACCTAAAAATGCTACTATATTAACAAGTGTAATTGCATTGGTTTTCGTTTTGATGGGTGACGTTAATGCTGTGGCAGAAATTATTTCAATGTTTTTTATGCTTACCTATGGTAGCTTATGTTTGATTTCTTTTCTTCAGCATTTTTCTGCAGATCCTGCATATCGTCCTTCATTTAAATCAAAATGGTATATATCACTTACTGGTGCCATTATGTGTATTTATCTCATGTTTAAAATGAATCCGGCTTATGCTTTTGCTTCAGTCATCTTCATGGTGCTACTTTATTTTTTTCTAAGCACCTACAATAAGCATGAATTCGGTATGTCAAATATTTTTCAGGGAGTAATTTCTCAGGCAAGCAGGCGTTTGCAAGTGTATCTTCAGAAAACTCAAAAAGAAGTAAAAGAAGAAAACTGGCGACCAACAGTGCTTTGTCTTTCAAAAGATTCATTCAAGCGATTCTCTGCAATGCAATTGATGAAATGGATAAGTCACCGTTACGGATTTGGTACGTATATACATTATATAAAAGGGTTTTATTCAAGCGAAACAAATGCAGAAGCAGAAGATGCTTTAGCTAAATTAATCAAGATTACAGGTGATACACATAGCAATATTTATCTTGATACTTTAGTGAGCCCTTCCAATACTGCAGCAATTGTAAATGCATTACAACTTTCAAGTATTTCAGGTGAGCCTAATAATATGATCTTGTTTGAATTTAAAAAAGGCGAAAACGAATGGCTCTCTGATGTTATAGATAATTATAAGTTAATTGCCACAGCAAAATTTGATTTGTGTATTCTTGCCAGTTCAGATAAAGAATTTGGTTTTCACAAAGAGATTCATGTATGGATAACAAAGAACGATTATGATAATGCAAATCTGATGATACTATTGTCATATATTATCCTTGGTGATCCAGAATGGAAGAAAGGTCATATCAAAATATTTGCATTATATAGTAAAGAAGAAATACAAGCGGAAAGAGAGCATTTGTTAAATCTAATTCATTCTGGCCGTTTGCCAATTTCTGCCAGTAATGTAAATGTCCTCGAACAGGAACAAGGAGTTTCTAGAATTGAAATGATCAATAAGCTTTCAGTTGAAGCAGATTTAACTATAGTAGGAATCCACCATCGTAATATCTCAAATAATAACCTTGATATTTTTAAAGGGTTCAACAAAGTGGGAAATGTTCTTTTTGTAAATGCACTAACCCAAAAAACGATTAAATAAAATTAATTGTAAATTTGATTATGCCTTTGAAACGTAATTTCATCTACTACATTGATAAAAGAAAATGGAAATACTATTTTCTGATGGTAGCCTTAGAATTGGACAAATAGACATTTGTAAGGACTCGTTGGCCTTAATGCCTGATTAACTAATTTTCCAATTAACTAATTAACTTATTGTCATGCCTCATTATTATCAACTCGGAAAAATTCCGCATAAACGTCATACTCAATTCCGTAAACCAGATGGCGAATTATATTCTGAACAACTATTTTCAACAGAAGGGTTCTCTAATGACTATTCATTGATGTATCATGTTCATCCGCCGACACAGATTATTAAAACAGAACCCCAGATAAGTGTAGCGCCGACTATTGCTGAAGAAAAAATGCTTAAACATCGAAGCTTTGAAGGATTTAGTATAAAACCTGTCAATGACTTTTTAGAAAGTCGCAAACCTGTATTGGTTAACAATGATTGTCATGTGGTTTTAGCTGCTCCGCAACAAAGTATGAAGGATTATTTCTATAAGAATACTGATGCAGATGAAATGATCTTTGTGCATGAAGGAACTGGTGTTTTAAAAACAATGTATGGCGAATTGAAATTTGGGTATGGTGACTACCTCGTCATCCCGAGAGGGACTATTTATCAAATAAATTTTGATACTCCAGAAAATCGCTTATTTATTGTCGAATCTTTTAGTCCGATTCGTTATCCAAAAAGATATCAAAGTAATTATGGGCAATTACTGGAGCATTCACCTTTTTGTGAAAGAGATATCAGGTGCCCAGAAAATCTGCAAACGTTTGATGAGAAAGGTGATTTTCTGATTAAAGCAAAAAAGAAAGGCGTATTGTATGGTTTGCATTATGGCACACATCCATTTGATGTGATAGGTTGGGATGGATGTTGTTACCCCTATGCATTTTCGATTCATGATTTTGAGCCGATAACAGGAAGAGTACATCAACCACCACCGGTGCACCAGACATTTGAAGCACATAATTTTGTGGTCTGTTCCTTTGTGCCAAGATTGTATGACTATCATCCTGATGCAATACCTGCTCCATACAATCATAGCAATATAGATAGTGACGAATTATTATATTATGTTGATGGAGACTTTATGAGTCGTAAGAATGTAACAAGAGGAATGATCACATTGCATCCTGCCGGAATTCCTCATGGACCTCATCCTGGTGCTGTAAAGAAAAGCATTGGTGCAAAAGAAACTAAAGAATTGGCTGTCATGGTTGATACCTTTCATCCGCTGATGCTTACAAAAGAAGCATTGGAAATTGAAAATGATGACTATGTGATGAGCTGGGCAGAGTGATTAAGTGATTGAAATTAGTATGAAAATGAAAGGTTTACTTCGGTAAACCTTTTTTAATTAATAGAATTATTTATCAGTAACATTAAATTAATTTGAAAATTTGAGTGATTTATTTATTTTTGTTAACCATTTGGTTAAAATGTCAAAAGCTATAAAAGATAAATCAACAGAAGAGCGGATCCTGAACGCTGCAAAGCAGATCTTTGTTGTGAAGGGGATGGCTGGAGCCAGAATGCAGGATATCGCTGATCAGGCAGGAATAAATAAAGCATTATTGCATTATTATTTTAAGAATAAGGAAAAATTATTTGAAACAATCTTTCTGGAAGCTGCACAAAAGTTATTTCCAAGAATCAATGAAATATTTAATTCAGACCAACCTTTATTTGAGAAGATCGAGTCTTTTTGTGATGAATATATTACTATGGTAATGGAAAACCCTTATCTACCCTTATTTGTATTGAATGAGATCAATCAGGATCCGGAGTATTTTATGAAAAAGGTATGGTCGGGTAATGCAAAACCTCATCCGGAAAAATTCCTGAAGCAAATAGAAATTGAAGTTAAAAAAGGGAAGATTAAAAATATTAGTCCCTTGCATTTATTAATGAATCTTATTTCGATGACGATCTTTCCCTTCGTTGGCAAACCTATGTTTCAAAAGAATATGAGTCTGGATGAGTTACAATTCAGATCTGTAATGGAGCAACGAAAAAAGGAGATACCAAGATTTATCATTGATGCAATTAAAAAATAAATTGTTCCAATAATTAACCATATGGTTAATTTAATAAAATAGTTATGAAACATTATTTTTCAATCTTTTTACTTGTTATTGCTACAAAAGTTTTTGGGCAGGAACTCGAAAGCCTGACATTAATACAGTCTCAGGAATTAGCACAAAAAAATTATCCATTAATTAAGCAAAGACAGTTAATTAAAAAAACGGAAGCTATTAGTCTTGAGAATTTACAAAAAGGATTTTTACCTCAGCTAAATATTAGTGCACAGGCTACTTATCAATCTGACGTTACGAAAATACCAGTATCTGTTCCAGGATTTAGTTTTGATCCGCCTTCAAAAGATCAATATAAATTAGTAGCTGATGTAAGTCAGCTTATTTATGATGGAGGGATCACAAAAGAACAAAAAGCTTTGCAACAAATAAATACATTGGTAGAAGACCAAAAAATAGAAGTTGAGTTGTATAAGTTAAAAGAAAGGATTACTCAACTATACTTAAGTGTTCTTTTTTTGGATGAACAGTTAAAGCAGGTAGATCTGGTACACAAGGATATTCAAATTGGAATAAAAAGAGTAGATGCACAGATTGCAAATGGTGTGGCTTTCCGATCTAATTCGAATATGCTAAAAGCTGAAAATTTAACAGTTGAACAAAGAGGTATTGAATTAAGATCATCAAAAAAAGGATTGATTGATGTATTATCATTATTCCTTGGTCAAACACTTAGCGATAATATACAATTAGAAGAGCCGTTTTCTGAAAATGCGGATGAAAACCCTGTGATTAACAGACCGGAGATAAAACTCTTTACTGTTCAGGAAGAATTTATCAACCAGCAGGATAAACTGGTTACTGCCAAAAATTTGCCTAAAGCTTCTCTTTTTGCCCAGGGGGGTTACGGAAGGCCAGCTTTGAATCTGTTAAAAAATGAATTTGATTTTTATTATGTCGGAGGTGTTCGCTTTAATTGGTCTTTAAGTGGATTATATACTAAAAAGAAAGAAAAAGAACAGTTGGCAATTAATAAAAACTCAATCACTATTCAAAAAGAAACTTTTTTATTGAATACTAATTTACAACTTAAGCAGCAGCATGCCGAAGTTGAAAAATTAAAACTTTTGGTTGAGTCTGACAACGAAATTATTGCACTTAGAAAAAGTGTAACAGAGGCTGCAAAAGCTCAACTGGAAAATGGAGTTATTACCACAAATGATTTTTTAAAAGAGGTTAATGCAGAAGATCAGGCAAGACAATCATTGATTACTCACAAGGTGCAATTGATACAAGCAAAAATTAATTATCAAATCATTTTAGGTAATTAAAATGATACTTAAAAAAAATAAAAATATCGGTATGAAAAGAGTAGTTCTTCTTTTAATGTGTTTCAACCTGATTGCATTATTTTCTTGTAACAATAAGGACAATGAATATGATGCGACTGGCACATTTGAAACGGATGAGGTTATTGTTTCTTCGGAATTAGGGGGCAAAATATTAGCACTTTCTATTGAAGAAGGCATGGATATAGGAAAAGATAGTGTGATAGGATTGATTGATGCCGCTTCTATTTCTCTTCAAAAAGAACAAGCTGAAGCTACAATTGAATCGTTGGGGGATAAAACTGCTAATGTTGGACCTCAGGTAAAATTGCTGCAAGAACAATTAGCAGTACAACAATCACAATTGGATAATCTTCTTTATGAAAAAACAAGGGTTGAAAAACTTATTAAAGCAGATGCTGCAACAAGTAAGCAATTAGATGATATTAATGCCAATTTAGATGTAGTGAGAAAGCAAATGGGTGTAACCCGTCAGCAAATAAATGTGCAGGAGTCTACTATCGCAACACAGAATAGGACAATTCTTAGTGAAGGCAAACCACTTACTAAAAGGGTAGCACAATTAGATGATCAGTTAAAAAGAGCATCAATTGTTAATCCCGTTAATGGTACTGTTATTACAAAATATGCAGAAGCTGGTGAAATAACTTCTCCAGGTAAAGCTTTGTATAAAATTGCTGACCTGTCCTATCTTACTTTAAGAGCCTATATCACCGGTATACAATTATCTCAGGTAAAACTTGGTCAAACAGTAAAAGTTTTAATTGATGATGATAAAGATTCTTATAAGGAGTTATCTGGAACTATTAGATGGATCAGTGATAAAGCAGAGTTTACACCAAAAACAATTCAAACAAAAGAGGAGAGAGCCAATCTCGTTTATGCCATTAAGATCAAAGTAAAAAATGATGGTTATCTGAAAATAGGCATGTACGGAGAAGTTAAATTTTAAGATCAATGTCTTCTATTTCTGTAAAAAATATTATAAAGTCTTACGGTAAGAAAAAAGATAAAGTGATTGCTTTAAATGATATTTCATTTGAAGTAAAGGAAGGAGAAATTTTTGGTATTATTGGTCCTGATGGAGCAGGAAAGACTTCATTATTCAGAATATTAACCACATTGCTTTTGGCTGATAGTGGTACCGCTATTGTTGACGGGTTGGATGTAATTAAAGAGTTCGAGAAAATCAGAAAAAGAGTAGGGTATATGCCCGGTCGATTTTCACTTTATCAGGATCTTACGGTAAAAGAAAACTTGGATTTTTTTGCAACTATTTTTAATACCAGTATTGAAGAGAACTATAGTCTTATAAAAGATATTTATTTGCAGATAGAACCGTTCAAAGACAGGAGAGCAGGAAAATTATCTGGCGGTATGAAACAAAAACTGGCATTAAGTTGTGCATTGATCCATCGTCCGGTTGTTTTGTTTTTAGATGAACCAACAACGGGTGTAGATGCTGTTTCAAGAAAAGAATTTTGGGAAATGCTGAAAGGACTTAAAGCACAAGGCATAACGATTTTAGTTTCCACTCCCTATATGGACGAAGCCATGCTTTGTGATAATGTAGCCTTACTTCAAAAAGGGAAAGTTTTATCTATTAATACTCCTGCTGGTGTTATTACAGATTTCAAGTATCCATTGATGGCCGTTAAGGCAAAGGGAATGCTTCCTTTATTAGAGCAACTAAAAGCAATGGAAACAGTAAAAGATGCGTATCCATTTGGAGAGTATCATCATGTAGTTATAAAAAATGAACAACTAGTGCAGCAAGTTAGAGATACGCTTTCAAATTCCAGCCTGAGTGATTTACAAATGAAAAGAGTAGAAGCTGATATAGAAGATTGTTTTATTGATCTAATGAAAGAAAAATGAGCGAACAAAAAGCAATAACGACAAATAAATTAACAAAAAAGTTTGGCGATTTTACAGCTGTAGATGAAATTTCTTTTGAAGTTAACAAAGGAGAGATATTTGGATTTCTTGGGGCAAATGGAGCAGGAAAAACAACGGCGATGCGTATGTTATGTGGATTGTCTTTACCCACATCAGGCGAAGCAACTGTTGCCGGATTAAATGTATATAAGGAAAATGAAAAGATCAAAAGGAGTATTGGGTATATGAGCCAGAAGTTTTCTTTATATGATGATTTAACAGTGAAAGAGAACATGCGTTTTTACGGCGGTATTTATGGAAAAAGTAATGCATTTATTAAACAGAAAACAGCCTATATACTTGATCATCTTCATTTGGAGAAAGAAGCGAATGTTTTAGTGAAGTCATTACCACTTGGATGGAAACAGAAGCTTGCATTTTCTGTAGCGGTTTTTCATGCGCCAGAAATAGTTTTCCTAGATGAGCCAACTGGAGGTGTTGATCCTGTTACCAGAAGAGAATTCTGGAATATGATCTATGTAGCTGCTGCTGGTGGAACAACAGTATTTGTGACAACGCACTATATGGATGAGGCAGAATATTGTGATCGGGTAAGTATCATGGTCGATGGAAGAATAGATGCATTAGATACACCTATAAGGTTGAAAGAAAAATTTAATGCAGCATCGATGGATGAAGTTTTTTTAAAACTGGCAAGAAAAGCCGCAAGAGCAGCCGATTAAATTATGAAGCAATTTTTGTCATTTGTTAAAAAAGAATTTTTTCACATTTTCCGTGACAAACGAACGTTGTTCATTTTGTTAGGGATGCCGATTGCGCAGATAATTATTTTTGGGTTTGCGCTAACTAATGAAGTTAAGAATGCAAAGATTGCAATACTTGATCACTCCAAAGATGCTAGCACCGCATCGCTAATAACAGAAATTGAATCCAGTCGTTATTTTGAAATAGCAGAATCTTTACATTCAGATGCTGATATACAAACTGCTTTTCATAAAGGAATAGTAAAAATGGTGATGGTGTTGCCTTCAAATTTCGGCAATAATCTCAAACATTTTAATAAAGCTCAGGTGCAATTAATCGCTGATGCTTCAGACCCTAATGTGGCGAATCAGTTAGTTAATTATGCATCTGCAATTATTAGGGATTATCAGAAAAGAATAACTAATAACAGGCAACTTCCTTATACGATCAATACAGAGATCCGAATGTTGTATAATCCTCAGATGAAAGGGTCGTATAATTTTGTGCCTGGTGTGATGGCAATGGTGTTATTATTGGTTTGTACAATGATGACTGCAATTACAATCGTAAAGGAAAAAGAAACCGGAACAATGGAAATATTATTGGTTTCACCGGTAAAGCCAATGCGGATTGTAATAGCAAAAGCAATACCCTATCTTTTATTATCTACAATTAATATTTTCACCATCTTGTTATTGAGTGTATTTGTACTTGAAGTGCCGATTAATGGAAGTTTAATTTTATTATTAGCAGTTAGTATTCTCTTTATTCTTGTTTCTCTTTCATTGGGATTATTAATTTCTGCTGGAGCAGATACCCAGCAAACAGCAATGTTTATCTCATTGATCGCCTTGTTTCTGCCCACAGTCATGCTTAGCGGATTTATGTTTCCTATTGAGAATATGCCAACACCATTAAGAGTAGTTTCTAATATTGTTCCTGCCAAATGGTATTATAATATTGTAAAAACGGTTATGATAAAAGGGCTTGGTGTAACTGCAATATGGAAAGAATTACTGATATTGTCTGGCATGTTAATGTTCTTTCTTTCATTGGCTATTAAGAAATTTAAAATACGCCTGGCATGAGAACACTAAAGTTTTTATTACAAAAGGAATTTAGACAGATATTCAGGGACCCTTCAATTATTCGCCTCATTTTTATGATGCCTGTTATTCAGCTTTTAATTTTACCATGGGCTGCAGATTATGAGATTAAGAATATTAAATTAAGTGTAGTCGATAAAGATCATTCAGATTATTCCCGTCAATTGATTGCACAAGTTACTTCTACCGGGTATTTTCAATTAGCCGTTTATACCAATTCTTATCCGGAAGCATTGGAACAAGTAGAATCCGGAAATGCTGATTTGATTTTGGAAATTCCTTCTTCCTTTGAAAAAGAATTAATAAAAGAAGATGAATCCACATTATTTCTGGCTATGAATGCTATTGATGGTGTAAAAGCTAACCTTGGTAGTGCTTATCTGCAAAGTATAATTCAGGATTTCAACAAAGAAGTTCGTATTGAGTGGATACAGTTTCCAAGATTTAGTCCGGAAACACAAATTGAAATCACTTCTTCTAATTGGTTCAATCCGTTGATGAATTATAAGTACTTTATGGTACCCGGTATACTGGTTATTCTTTTGACAATGATCGGAACAAATCTTTCATCAATAAATATTGTAAGAGAAAAAGAAATTGGTACAATTGAACAGATTAATGTTACTCCGGTAAAAAAATTTCATTTCATATTAGGTAAACTATTGCCTTTCTGGTTAATTGGTTTAGTAGTTCTTACTATCGGGCTTTTTATATCATGGGCAGCTTATGGAATTGTACCTGTTGGGAGTTTTATAACTATTTATGCATTTGCTGCACTTTATTTATTTGCAGTGCTTGGGCTAGGATTGCTGATTTCAACTTATGCACAAACACAACAACAAGCAATGTTGCTCTCTTTTTTTATTATGATGGTTTTTATATTATTGGGAGGTTTATACACTTCAATCGATAGTATGCCTGATTGGGCAAAATGGGTTACCAGGTTTAATCCTGTTTCTTATTTTATTGAAGTAATGCGAATGGTCGTATTAAAAGGAAGTGGTTTAATAGATATTAAAAGGCATTTACTGATCATGTTTGGTTTTGCAGTTGTATTAAACAGTTGGGCAATCATTAATTATCGAAAGAGAAGCTAGCATAAATAAAGGCAGACTGAAATATTTCAATCTGCCTTTATTTAAAATTTCAATCTCTTATCTTAAAAACAATAACTCTCTGTATTTTGGTAAATGCCATTCATTATCATCTACCAGTAACTCCAGTTTGTCAACATGATATCTTACCTGATCAAAGAAGGAGTCTTTAACTGTGCTTTGATAAGCAATTGCTTTTTCCCTAGTATCAATTAAGCTATTACATTTTTTTCTTGCTTGAATCATTTTTTCTACCAGGTCACTAGCCTTATTAATATGTTCAGAAATTTTTTCAAGGATTTGTTTTTGATTGCTAAAAGCTGAATCATTTAATCCTGCCGCTTTCAATCCTGAAATATTATTGGCTAATAAAGTCTGATATCGAATGGCTGATGGAAGAATATGGCTAGTTGCTAATTC
The DNA here is from genome assembly GCA_024643655.1 of Chitinophagaceae bacterium. GTDB lineage: Bacteria > Bacteroidota > Bacteroidia > Chitinophagales > Chitinophagaceae > JJ008. Next base: position 16,738 of record JAHEMM010000022.1, read on the forward strand.
ACCCATTATCCGACTTTCAATCTGAACTTTTTTAATATATTTTTCCAACTCAATTTCATGCCTGGCTTCCAATTCACTATGAGAAAGAATATTATTATTCTCAAAAAGTTCTTTTGCCTTTTCAGTTATCATTGCGTCTAAAGCTAGTGGAGTGGTTTTAACATTTGGTAACCCTCTTTTTGCAGCCTCATCTTCCCAAGACTGGCTGTATCCATCACCTTCAAACAATACTTTTTCACTATCAACGATGTATTGACGAATGATATGCATAATTGCAATTTCCTTTTTCTCACCTTTTTCAATCAGGCCATCTACTTCTTTTTTGAATTTTTTCAATGTATCGGCCATGATAGTATTCAACACTGTCATAGGGTTGGCACAATTCGCAGTAGAACCAACGGCACGGAATTCGAATTTATTTCCGGTGAATGCAAATGGAGAAGTGCGGTTTCGGTCAGTATTATCCATCAATAATTCAGGTATGCTACGATGAATATCGATTTTCAACATACTTTCATCTGTCTCATCCATATTATCAGATACCCTTTCTTTCACATCCTGTAATACTTTTGAAAGATACTGGCCAATAAACACGGAAATAATTGCAGGTGGTGCTTCATTGGCTCCAAGCCTGTGGTCGTTTGGTGCAGAAGCAATTGATGCTCTTAATATATCTGAATAATCATGTACCGCTTTTATTGTATTTACAAAAAAAGTAAGGAACATTAAGTTTGTCTTTGGCGTTTTTCCAGGAGCAAGAAGATTTACTCCTGTATCAGTCGCCATACTCCAGTTATTATGCTTGCCACTTCCGTTGATGCCAGCAAATGGTTTCTCATGCAACAAGACTCTCAAGTTATGGCGGCGGGCAACTCTATCCATCACATCCATTAATAATGAATTGTGATCGACAGCTAAACTTACTTCTTCGAATATAGGAGCACACTCAAATTGTGAAGGTGCTACTTCATTATGTCTTGTTCGTAAAGGAATACCTAGTTTGTATGCTTCAGTTTCGAAGTCTCTCATATAAGCATAGGTTCTTTCAGGAATGGAACCGAAATAATGATCTTCTAATTGCTGATTTTTTGCAGAAGAGTGTCCATAAACAGTTCTGCCTGTCATTACCAGGTCTGGTCTTGCGTTGAATAACGACTCATCTATTACAAAATATTCCTGCTCCCAACCCAATGTAACATTGACCCTGTTTACATTTTTATCAAAATAGTTACAAACATCAACAGCAGCTTTATTTAATGCTTCAGTTGCTTTTAATAATGGTGCTTTGTAATCTAATGAATGGCCTGTATAAGAAACAAAGATGGTAGGAATGCACAATGTCTTACCATTTCCAATCTCCATAATGAATGGTGGAGATGAAGGATCCCAGGCAGTATACCCTCTTGCTTCAAAAGTGGCTCTTAATCCGCCACTTGGAAATGAAGAAGCATCTGGCTCTTGTTGTACCAATGCATCGCCTTCAAATTGTTCAATAGGGGTGCCATCACTTTTTAAAGTAAAAAATGAATCATGTTTTTCCGCAGTTGTTCCAGTCAATGGTTGAAACCAGTGGGTAAAATGAGTAACGCCTTTACTTTCGGCCCATGCCCGAACACCGTTAGCTATTTGATTGGCCATTGCCCTGTCAATTTTCTGACTGGATTTTGTAGACGATAGTAAACTTTTATAAGCTTCATCACTTAAAAATTCTCTTGCTGTTTTTAGTGTAAAAACATTGCTTCCGAAAACAGTAGTGATTTTATCAGATCTTTCTACTCTTGCCCCTTCGTTGGTGGCTAAATTCTTTATTGCATTAAAACGTAATGACATTGTTTTTTAATTTTCAGCAAAACAATGAAATTTGGATAAATAAACCAATTATATTTAACGAAAGGGGATAAAATCGAACAAATTGGGAATAATTATTTAATTAATTACTTCTAATTTTAGTAAAAAGCCTATTTCTTATTATTATTTTTAATATTAATTTTATTTTTAATATTAAAAGATAAAACATCAGCCAACCGCTTCCAATCTATTTGTGCTACCATCGGAATTACCAATAATGGAATAACAACACTTCTGTATCGTACAATTGCTCCAAGATTATTTACACTAAAGCCGATAGCCAGTAACAGTGAAAAAGAAAAAAATAAACAGAAATAAACCAAATTTTTTGAACCGATACCATTTGTACGCCAAAAAAGAAAAAGCACAAATAGGATAAGTAAAGCTCCAATTTCCAAAGCTGCTGCAAGTGTTAGAATATGTCGAACATCACCCGGGTTAGGTCTTAATACTGATAAATTGATTGCTTGTGGTGTGTTTATTAAAAAACTGATAGCGTTCGGTTGCAATTTTTTTGTTGGGATAGTGGAATTGCCCCCTTTTATTTCAATAAATTCTTGTTGTTTATTGACTACTGCCTGAGGTAAATCTAATTGTGGACTAATATATCTTATTGTAAAAAAAAGAATTATATATAGTATATAAAACGATGCAAATATTTTAAGACCATATTTTGGCTTTCTATTAGCCACTAACCAGGCAATAATTGCTGGAATAATAATAACAATAATAAAATTTCTTAATGCAAGTAAGAGTAAAAGCCCGATGAGAAAACTAACTAGTCTTCTTATTCCAAATTTCCTTTCTTTAGTCCCAAAATAAATTGCATAAATAACAAGACTTATACCTGTAAAAATCAAGCCTTCTTTATGCAACCCACTTGACCAGTATATAAATGACGGAATTAGAATTGAAGCAAGTAAAATGGTTAGTTTTTTACCTGGAAAAACATCTGTCATTACCCTATAAATTGCTAACGGTCCATACAACGTAATAAATGAATAGAAGATAATATTGATATAATAATGACCAAAGCTTAAAATGTTAAAAACAGAAAGCACTTTTATGAATACGCTTCCTTTCAGATCATTCCAGTAAGAGTCACTTCCAGCAAAAAATCCACTCACACCAGTATTGTAAGGATCTATAAAAAGATTGGTGAAATAGTCATGCGGATTATTAAATAGCAAATGATACTCCTGAATACTTTCGAAATGATAAGCCCAGGTATCCTGCATCTGTGCAAGTCCACCATAATAAATACCTATCCACCCATAAAAAATCCCAGCCATTATTTTTAATAGAAAAATGCTGATAAGTTGGGCTTTACTCAAGCCTGTTTGGGTAAAAAATTTTATTTTGGTAATCAGCCAGGCAAAAATAATCAGCCAGGCTACAAATAATAAGTATTCCAAAAGGTGAAGGTTTTATCGGCACAAAATAGCCATTATTGCTGTGATTGTCAGCACAAAGTTGACAAGTTCTGCTATAGCTGAAATTCAGTTCCATTAAATTTGCACCTTGAATCACTACTTAATTAATAATGCATGGAAGTAACAGTAAAAACAGCCCAACAGCTACGATTAACAGAAGAAGAGTTTGAATTAATAAAGAAAAAACTAGGCAGAACTCCCAATTTTAATGAGTTATGTGCTTTTTCCGGTATGTGGAGTGAACATTGCAGTTACAAAAATTCTATCAAGTGGTTGAAGACATTACCAAGAGAAGGGGGAAGAATGTTGGTAAAGGCCGGTGAAGAAAATGCAGGCTTGATGGATATTGGTGATGGCCTTGGTGTTGTTTTTAAAATTGAATCACATAATCATCCATCTGCTATCGAACCTTTTCAAGGTGCGGCAACAGGGGTTGGTGGAATACATAGAGATATTTTTACAATGGGTGCAAGACCCATCGCTGCATTGAATTCTCTACGATTTGGAAAGTTGGAAGAAGATAAAACACAACATTTATTGGCAGGTGTAGTTCATGGAATCGGTCATTATGGAAATTGCTTTGGTGTACCTACTGTTGGTGGCGAAATATATTTTGATCAATGTTATCATACCAATCCACTGGTGAATGCAATGAGTGTGGGGATTGTAAAGAATGGAGAAACTGTATCTGCGACAGCTTTGGGAAAAGGAAATCCAGTAATGTTTGTGGGAAGTGCAACGGGTAAAGATGGCATTGGTGGTGCTTCATTTGCCTCAGCTGATATTACAGCCGAAAGTACACAGGAGCTACCAGCTGTGCAGGTTGGTGATCCATTTCAGGAAAAGAAATTATTAGAAGCATGTCTTGAAGTTATTCAAACCGGAGCTGTTGTTGGAATGCAGGATATGGGAGCCGCAGGAATTATTTGCTCCACTGCAGAAATGAGTGCAAAAGGTGAAGTAGGAATGAGAATTGATTTGGATAAAGTTCCTACCCGTCAAAACAATATGAAGACCTGGGAATTGCTGTTAAGTGAAAGCCAGGAAAGAATGTTGCTGGTTGCAACAAAAGGAAGAGAGGAGGAAGTGATAAACGTATTTACCAAATGGGATCTTCCTTGTTCTGTAATTGGGGAAGTTACAGAAGATGGTCAACTGGATTTCTATATGAATGGAGAATTGGAAGCATCACTTCCAGCATACGAATTAGTTTTAGGTGGCGGTGCGCCACAATACGAAAGAGAATTTAAAGAACCTGCTTACTTAGCAGCCATAAAAGAGTTTGATCCATCAACAGTAAAAGTTCCAGATAATCTAAAAGCAGCTGCTGAAAAATTAATTCAGCTTCCATCTATTGCTTCCAAAAAATGGGTGTACAACCAGTATGATAGTATGGTGGGAACGAATAATACATCTACTAATGCGCCAACGGATGCAGCAATCGTAATTGTAAAAGGAACTACAAAAGCATTAGCTGTAACTACTGATTGTAATAGCCGATATGTGTACGCTGATCCGTATAAAGGAACGATGATGGCAGTTAGTGAAGCAGCAAGAAATATTGTTTGTAGCGGAGGGTTGCCATTAGGTGTTACTAATTGTTTGAATTTTGGAAATCCTTACGATCCTGAAGTGTATTTTCAATTCGTACAGGCCATCAAAGGAATGGGAGAAGCTTGTCGCAAATTCGATACACCTGTTACTGGTGGTAATGTTAGTTTTTATAATCAGAATCCTGATGGTCCTGTTTATCCAACTCCAACAATAGGAATGGTAGGTTTATTGGAGGATGTTGCAACTAAAATGACCTTGGATTTTAAATCAGAAGGTGACATTATTTATGTGCTGGGTGAAATTACCAATGATATCAATTCATCACAATATCTGAGTAAGCTTTGTAATGTTGACTATTCACCTGCTCCATACTTTGATTTGGAAAAAGAGTTCTTATTACAACAAAAGATTGCATCATTGATAAAGGAAAAACTGATATTATCAGCTCATGATATAAGCGAAGGCGGTTTGTTTGTCACATTATGTGAAAGTGGTTTTAACAGAGAACTTGGGTTTTCTATCTCGACTTCCAATAATATTAGAAAAGATGCTTCATTGTTTGGTGAAGGGCAAAGCCGTGTGGTTGTTTCAGTAGCTATGGAATATAGGGAGGCTTTTGAAGCTACATTAAATAATTTCCCTTTTCAAAAAATAGGTGTTGTTACAAGTGGCGAAATTGTTGTTGATGGTGATTTTTGGGGTTCAATTGATTGGTGGAGTGAAAAATATGATAATGCAATTGAAAATTATTTATTGAAAGAAGAAGCCGGTTCGGCATTAAGCTCAATTTAATGGATACAAATAAAACGATATTACTAACTGGTGCTGCAGGATTTATAGGTAGTTATTTACTAGGTTATTTAAATAAACTGGGTTTTAATAATATTATTATTGTTGATGATTTTGGTGATGAGGACAAGTGGTTCAATTTTGATGACAAACAGTTTATCGAAAAAGTTGAAAGAGATGTTTTATTTGAGTGGCTAAAAAATACAGATCAGAATATTGATTTTGTTTTTCATCTCGGTGCAAGAACAGATACTACTGAATTCGATTACAGTATTCATGAAAAATTAAATGTAGCATACTCCAAAAATATCTGGAACTATTGTGTCGATAAAAATATCCCATTAGTTTATGCTTCTTCAGCGGCTACCTATGGCAGTGGCGAATTAGGTTATAAAGATGATCATGACATCGTCAACAATCTGCAACCACTCAATCCATACGGGGTGTCAAAAAACGAATTCGATAAATGGGCATTGGGACAGCCTGTTCAACCTGTTTTTTGGGCAGGTTTAAAATTCTTCAATGTTTATGGTCCTAACGAGTATCATAAAGAAAGGATGGCCAGTATGATCTTTCATGGCTACAACCAGATTAAGAAAACAGGAGAAGTAAAATTATTCAAGTCGCATAAGCCGGAATTTAACGATGGTGAACAGCTCCGTGATTTTGTTTATGTAGAAGATGTTGCAAAGGTTTGCAATTGGCTCATGCAGAATAATGTTGCTTCGGGATTATATAATTTAGGAACAGGCAAAGCAAGAAGCTTTAAAGATCAGATCACTGCTATTTTTGCAACACTCAATAAAGAGCCAAATATTAAATACATTGATATGCCTGAAGATATTCGGGATAAATATCAATACTTTACTGAAGCAGATATGAGCAAATTAGTAACGGCTGGCTATACAAATAAATTTTATTCATTAGAAGAAGGTATTGCCGATTATGTAAAGCGTTTTTTAATAGAAAGTAATTACTACTAATTTTTCAATTCCCTTCTACCCACCTTCATAGTCAGTATCCAACAAAAAAAGGAGCAACTTTCGTTACTCCCTTTTTAATTATCACAAAAATGAAAAAATCATTATTTGCCTGGCATCAAAACAGCATCAATTACATGAATAACGCCATTGCTTCCTTTAAGATCCGCAGCAGTTACATTTGCTCCGTTGATCATTACTTTGCCATCTTTAATAGATACAGTTAATTCTGCACCTTGTAAAGTTTTTACTTTCTGTCCATCAGTTAGATCAGCAGCCATTACGTTACCAGCTACTACATGATACGTCAAGATTGAAGTAAGGTCAGCTTTTTTCTCAGGAGTTAATAATGACTCGACTGTTCCAGCTGGTAATGCAGCGAATGCAGCATTTGTTGGTGCAAAAATTGTAAAAGGGCCAGCGCCTTTCAAAGTTTCTACTAGACCTGCAGCAGTTACAGCACTTACTAAAGTAGTGTGATCAGTAGATCCGATCGCAATATCAACAACATCTTTAGGTGTTTCCATTTTTGGCTCCTCAACTGGAGTTGTTGTTTCTTCAGTAGTTTTCTTTTCATCATTGTTACAAGCTACAAAAATAGCTGACGATAATACAACTGCAGTTAGCAGTTTAAAAAAATTCTTTTTCATATTTGTTTATTTATTTAGGGTAATAACATTGGGGCTTATTAAAAGTTCATTATTTTTCTATTTTGTTTTTTGAAATTTATTTTGTTGAGAGAATCAATTTGGTTTAGTATAAAATTTTAAACAAAATGAAGAATGATTGCTGCTTATCTTTACAAAAAAACTTAAATGAGTAAGAAAATAGCCATTATTGGCGGTGGCAATCTGGGAGCATCAATTGCAGAAGGATTAATACAAAGTGAATTTAGCAGACCAGTAGAGTTAACGATTACCCGTAGAAATCCTTCAGCACTCAGCCATTTTGCGGAAAAGGGTTGTATGGTGCATAGTGATAATAAAAAAGCTGTAAGAGATTGTGAAGTAATTATTCTTGCAGTAAAACCCTATAATTATGCAGATATTGTAAAAGAATTAAAGACAATATTCAATCCCAAAAAGCATTTAATTGTTTCCGTGATCACAGGAGTGTGGATAGAGCAATTACAAGCAGCCATTGGAAAACCTGTTCCCGTAATCCGGGCAATGCCCAATACTGCCATTGCCATACAACAAAGCATGACCTGTCTTGCTCATAACGGAGCTACAGCATCACAGGTCAATTTTATTCAGGATTTATTCGATCAATTGGGCAAAACAGTTGTCATTAACGAAAAGCTTATGGACGCCGCAACAGTTCTTGGTGCTTGCGGCACAGCATATGCTATGCGATATATCCGTGCAAATATTCAAGGTGGAATTGAGATCGGTTTTGATGCAGCCACCGCCTCACTTATCGCAGCACAAACTGTAAACGGTGCAGCTGAGTTACTTTTGCAAAAAGGCTCACATCCTGAGCAGGAGATCGACAAAGTAACCACACCAATGGGTTGTACAATTGCCGGCTTAAATGAAATGGAGCACCAGGGTTTCAGTTCATCACTTATCAGAGGGTTGGTGGCTAGCTATAATAAGATTGTGAAATGATAAGGGTGATTTGTTATTATTACTTGGACAATCCGTTAATCTCTTTTGAAGAATTTCACGGCAGACTCAGATGATACTGTCCGTCTTCATAATCTTTTTCCAATGCATCAAATATTACTTGTAAGTGTTTTGGGTTGTTGAGAAAGTCGGCATTGCTGGCATCTACATAAAGTGTTTTTACATTGTGCTGCCTTATATAATGAGTATAGGTTTCCTGAAGGTTGAAAAGATAATCGTCTGGAATATTTTGTTCGTAGGAACGGTTTCTTTTTTTAATATTGGCTTGTAATTTTCTAACTGGGGCATGGAGATAAATAAGTAGATCAGGTTTTGTCAATTGCTGATTTATTATTTCAAATAGTCGTTGGTATAAACGAAACTCATCTTCTGGCAATGTTACTTTGGCAAAAAGCAAACATTTTGTAAAAAGATAATCGGAAACGGTCAGGCTTTGGAATATATCTTTTTGTTGTAAGAATTCTTTTTGTTGCTTAAAGCGTTCCGCCATAAAAAATAATTCTAAAGGAAAGGCGTATTGATCAGGCTTTTCGTAAAATTTTGGAAGAAAAGGATTATCTGCAAATTCTTCCAGTATCAACCGGGCATTATAATGCCTGGATAACAAATTCGCTAATGTTGTTTTACCGGCGCCAATATTTCCTTCTACGGTTATAAACTGATAATTCATTTTGTTAATAGTGAATAGCTTTAAACAGATAGCCTCATTATCCCGCAAAATAAGTTAATTGAAAAGGATGTTATCTAGTAAGTGAAGATTGTGGAAAAATTCAGGAATACTTTTTTACTGCCAGTTCATCTTTGCATTCTTTTAGTATTGTAGTTATTGTTTTTTTTAGTACAGGATGTTTCAATTTTGGAGCAATTTCTGCAAGCGGTAATAAAGCAAATTTCCGGTTTTGCATTTCTGGATGTGGAAGCGTAAGCGATTTATATTCATGAATTTCGTCTGCATAAAGAAGTATGTCAATATCAATTACTCTTGGCCCAAATTTTTCTTTTCTTACTCGTCCCATCAGGGTTTCTACTTTCAAAATTCTGTTAATTAGTTGGCGGGCAGTGAATTCTGTTTTTATGATGAGTGCCTGATTCAGAAAAGGAGCTTGATTAGTATTTCCCCAGGCTGCTGTTTCATAAAGTGAAGATTTTTTTATTATTGTTCCACAATAGCTATGAATGTGTTCAATTGCATTTTGCAGATTTCTTTCTCTGTTGCCCATATTTCCACCAGTAAGTAAGTAAGCCTTATTCATAATAACATCAAATATCATTATTTTAATTATTGATAACTGTAATTAAATACATTTGCCACCTATTATGGAGCAACCAAACCAAAAATATAGCCAAACTAAAGCGTTATGGGCTATCACCAAGGCCAGTTTCAAAGCTATTTTTGCCAACCCAAGTGCAATTATATTTAGTGTATTGTTCCCAATCATCTTTATTTTAATATTTGGTGCTTTTGGTAATGGTGGCGGAGTAACTTATCATGTTGCATTAACTGAAAATAGCGACACGAGTAATTTTTTTTATGCCGGATTAAAGCAAGCACCGGCAATCAGAGTATTAAGATATGCAGATACAAGTTTGTTAAATAAAGATTTGCAAAAAGGGAAAATTACAGCAGTATTATCTATCGTTACTGAAAAAGATTCCTTGCAGCGATCCTCAACAAAAGTTTTTGTTCGATCTACAACTGCAAGCGCCAATACTTTGGGGTCTTTTATGCCTGTATTGGATTACTTACGTTTAAAGATTGAAAATGCACAAGCCGGTGAACGAGAAAGTTTGATTACTATTGCTGAACCAGAAATAAAAGAAGTAAGAAAATATAGGCAGATAGATTTTATACTTCCGGGTCAATTGGGGTTCTCTATTTTGTTTTCTACATTATTTGGTATTGCTTTTACTTTTTTTGGATTGAGAGAGCAATTGGTATTAAAAAGATTCTATGCATCACCTGTCAATCGTATTAATATCTTGATGGGAATTGGAATGAGCCGTTTATTTTTCCAATTAATGAATGTAATTGTCCTAATCTTTTTTGGACATTATGTTTTAAACTTTACGTTGGTAAACGGATATGCCACAGCTGGCGAAATGTTGCTGGTAACAGTTATTATGCTTTTTCAGCTAATGGGTGTAGGATTAATTTTTAGTAGTATTTCGAAATCGGATACAAGTATTCCTTTATTGATCAATTTATATGGATTTCCACAAATGATGTTGTCGGGCACTTTTTTTTCAATCGAAGTATTTCCAGGATGGCTACAAGAGATTTGCAGAGTATTGCCACTAACACAATATAATGATGCCATGCGTAAAATTGCTTTTGAAGGGCAAAGTGTTTTTGATTGTGGAAGGGAGATTGGAATTTTAGCAATTTGGATGCTAATTACTTATGCCATAGCTATCAAAGTTTTGAAGTGGGAATAAGAAATATTTTTTTATTAAGTATAAATTTTTGTTTTGAGAGTTATTAAACTTGGACTTATAAGTATTGTAGTTTTCGCATTGTTAATTACAGGGTTCTCTCTTTTTTTTCCTTCAAACATCAGAATTTCAAAAGCAATTGATATCAATGCTTCCAAAGATTCTATAATGTTTCAGATTAGCAATATAGAAAACTGGAAGAACTGGTTCCCGGGTGCCGATTCTGCTGAATTAATTATGAAAGATGGAGAAATTAAAGGAATAAGAACCTTGAACAAGCAACAATTGATCGTAAATGAAATTACAGATAGTACGGTGTTAGCAATATCAAAAAACCCAGGGTTTAAAGATGGTAAAAGCGGATGGAATTTTATACCAGCAGCTGTACCGAATACAATTACTATTCAATGGTACATGGATTTTCATCTCCATTGGTATCCTTGGGAAAAATTTTCGAGCCTTCTACTGGAAAAAAGATATGGTCCATTATTGGAGATAGGTTTGAGTAACCTGAAAAAATTATTAGAGAAATAGTTTAAAAGGCAGCTACTTGTCAAACCATCTTGGTAACTTTAAATACCAAAAGAGCTTATTATGAAAAATATATTATTACTCCTCGCATTTTTTATTGTTACAGATAGTTTTGGGCAGGGTCGTCAGCGAAAAAGTCCGCATGATACGTTAACATATGCAAATGGTATAGTTATTTATGGACGTCCTTATAAAAGCGACCGTGAGATTTTTGGGGCATTAATAAAATATGGTCAGGTGTGGCGAATTGGTGCAGATGAAGCCACCACTATTACATTTAAGACAGATACAAAATTTGGAAGTGAATTAATTCCAGCGGGTACCTATTCACTTTTTGCAGTTGTAAACGAAAATGATTGGTCGCTAATTCTTAACTCTCAATTGGGACAATGGGGTGCATTTTCATATGAAAAGAATAAAGAAAAAGATATAGCTAAAATAACAGTACCCGTAAAAAAGTCAGATGCTATTGTAGAACAATTGACAATACGTTTTTCGGAAGAAAATGAAATGATCATCGAATGGGATACAACAAGTGTATCCATTCCTTTAGTTTTTTAAGTAAAGGGAAATTACTTTGATTTCAGTCCCCATTGCAGGTTTTTGCAGGTAATACTCCAGTCTCTGCAATTATTTGCAGCCTTATGCAGCATTTCTATGTTGTATTTGTCTATATTTATATAAATATTTTCCAACAGTTAAGATTCTTCAAATTTTTTATTTAGAAACCAAAAATGCTTTTATGAATCATGTCAAACGATTATTGCTAAAGAAGTGTAAGCACATTTCTTTTATTTTTTTCCTTCAACTATCAGTAATGGTAGCTTTTTCACAAGTAAAAATAAGTGGAAAGGTAACCGGGCCTGATGGAACGGGAATACCATCTGTAACAGTTCAGATAGTAAATTCAACGCAAGGAACTTTTACAGATGCTAATGGTAATTATGAATTATTTACTTCACTTAAACAAGGTAGTTACACTATTGAATTTTCTGGTATTGGATTAAAGTCTACTTCACAGACTTTAAAGATTACCAATGAAAACTCTTATTCCATCAATGCATCATTAATACAGGATGTTATGAATATGGATGAAGTAATAGTAACGGGAGTTTCAGCGGGTACTACCAGAAAACAATTAGGTAGTTATATCAGTACAGTAAAAGCGGATGAACTTACAAAGGGAGCTACTGGAAATGTGCTGGCAGCTTTACAAGGTAAAACTGCAGGCGCACAAATAATACAAAATAGTGGAGATCCGGGTGGTGGAATTTCTGTAAGACTTAGAGGTATAAGCTCTATTAATAGTTCATCAGAGCCACTGTATATTGTTGATGGTATTATTGTAAATAATGCTACTACCAGAGTGACCAATACTTCTGGCAATTATGACGGATCTAATTTTGTTGGTACGATCGGTCAAAACAGAATGGCAGATATTAACCCTGCAGATATAGAAAGAATTGAAGTGTTGAATGGTGCAGCAGCTGCGGCAATTTATGGTTCAAGAGCGAATGCAGGCGTAGTGCAGATTTTTACAAAAAGAGGAAGCAGTGGTGCTCCGGTTGTTTCTTTTTCTTCTAGTTTTCAATCAAGTAAACTACGTAAAAGTGTTGAAGTAAATCAATCGCCAACAAAATTCGGCGGACCTACTGATGGACCTTTAGCACAAACTCAGGATATATTAGTTCCAGCCTGGACAAACACAACTCCAGTTACCAGATATGATTATAATGATTACATCTTTCAAACAGCTTTAGGCACTGACAATACAGTTTCTGTAAGCGGCGGTAAAGACAAAACAAAATATTATGTTTCAGGTTCTTACTTTTTTAATGAAGGCATAATAAAGAATACTGATTTCAGAAGATTCAGTTTCAGAAGTAACATTGATCAGACTATAACAGACAAACTAAGTTTCACTCTTGGATTAAATTATATCAATAGTGCATCTAATGAAAAGCCTGACGGTAATTCATTTTTTTCTCCACTTAATTCTATCAATATCATTGGCAATTTTCATGATCTATGGACAAGAGATGCGAATGGTAATATCAAAGCAATTGGTGAGAGACAGCGAGCAAATCCGGTTTCTGTTATTGAAGATATCAAGCAACGACAGGAAACAAGTAGATTTTTAGCAAGTACTAGTTTGAAATGGAAACCTATCAGGAATTTGACTTTTGATTACACAATGGGTATTGACAATTACTCACAGGATGGTAAAACATTTATTCCTCCATTCGCTTATCCGGTTAATACAGGATTCTTTGGTGGAGGTTTATCACTTGATCCGGCTCAAAACGGTTATGCAAGTACGGCTAATGCAAATTATTTTCAGATCAATAATGAGATCAACGGAACATATACTGCTAAAATTAATGATAAGCTAAGTTCTACTACTCAAATTGGTTATTCATTGCAGTATGAAAAGTCTAGTTATAGTTTATTACAAGGAAGAGGCTTAGCTCCTTTTGTAGAAACAGCTACAGGTGCAAGTACAATTTTACCTGGCACTGATAGTAGAGGTGAGTTATCAATCTCTGGTGCTTATTTACAGCAAAATTTTAAATTCAGAAACCAGCTTTTTGTTACAGGTGCTGTAAGAGTTGATGGTTCTTCTGTTTTTGGTGAAGATGAAAGAAATCAGGTATATGTTAAAGCAAGTGGAAGCTATCTTTTATCTGAAACAGATTATTGGGGTAAGATGGGCGTTTCTAAATGGTGGAATCTATTTAAATTAAGAGTAGCATATGGACAATCAGGAAACCTTACTGGAATTGGTCCATATGAAAGATTCAATTCTTATTCAAGCATTGCATTCCTTGGAAGAACTTCATTTTTCTCTGGTTCAACTTTAGCTAATACCGGGGTAAAGCCAGAACGTCAAAGTGAATTGGAAATAGGAACTGATCTTGGATTTGTTAATAATAGAATTGGTGTTCAGTTTAACTATTATATTAAAAAAGTAGATGATCTTTTGATTAATCGTGTAATAGCACCAACCACAGGATTCTCAAGTTTACTTGATAATTTTGGGTCATTAGAAAATAAAGGTTTTGAAGTTGTGCTTAATTTAGGTATAATCAAAAAAACTGATTTCCAGTGGAATGTTACAGGTATATTTAATCATAATAGAAATAAAGCAACAAGAATTGGTCAGGCATTAACATTGTTAAGTACAAATGGTGGAGCACCGGTGGCAATTTTAGAAGGTCAGCCAATTGGTGTATTTTATGGAACTTTCTTTGCAACAGATGGTAGCGGTAATCAAATTAAAAATACAAGTGGTATTCCAGTTACTGAAAGAGGAATACAAAATAGTCCGTTATCATATTCTACTCAGAGAGATGCAGGTGGTTTACCATCAGGATCAGTTTTGCGTAGAGTTATAGGCGATCCTAATCCTGATTATACTGCTAGCTTAGTAAATGAATTGCAGTATAAAAAGTTAAGTATGCGTTTTCAATTTGATGCGGTACAGGGAGTGGATGTATTTAATGCAGATTTTAGAACAAGACAAGGTGTGGGGAATGGAAAGGTGGCTGAAATGGAGCAGAGAGGTCAATTGCCAAGAGGTTATATTTTAGGAATATATGGTATAGAAGAATGGCGTATTGATGATGGCTCTTTCGTAAAACTAAGGGAGCTTTCTTTAAGTTATGATTTTGGAAAGGTTAAAAACATTTTTAATAATCTTACCCTTTCAGTAACTGGAAGAAACCTGATCTCATTTGATAATTATAAAGGGTATGATCCTGAAGTAAATGCTGGTGGACAAAGCACTGTACTAAGAGGTATAGATTTTGGTGCAGTTCCAATTCCTCGAACGCTAAGCATTGGTCTTAACGCAAAATTTTAACACCCTAAAAAAGAAATTATGAAACACAAAATAAAATATAACTTTTGGATAGCTATAGCAATTACATCGCTATCCTTAACATCTTGTAAAAAAGATTATGCTGATCCTAATAGAGCAACAAGTGATAAAGTGTTTAGCTCTGTAAATGGTTTAACAGGTATCAGCGTAGGTTTACAAAGAGTTTATTCTCTTGGTCGTGGAAGTTCATTATATAATGTTGTAAGCATGAATGGCTTTATAACAAGAGAACTACTTTTATTAAACCAGGGTAACTTGCCAGAATATCAATTACAACAGGGTGGTTCTGTTGTAGATGGTACTAACACCATGTTAGCTGGTTTATGGACATCCAGTAATAAGGTTATTTATGAAGCTGACCAGGTTATTACAAATGCTGGTAATTTAACAGATAAAGGAATTGCAAGCGGATTGATCGGGTATGCTTCAATTTTCAAAGCATTGTCGATAGGCAATTTGTCAATGTTCTGGGAGAAAGTACCGGAAAGTATTGGCACAAATGTGAGTTTTATTAATAGAGCAGATGGTTTTACAAAAGCCATTGCTGCAATTAATAATGCATTATCTGTAATTACTACAACCCCAATAAGTGCATCTTTTGCAGGAACGATTCCGGCAGGTATTGATATTGTAAATACATTACAGGCATTAAAGGCAAGGTATCTTTTATATAGTGGTAAATATGGAGAAGCACTTACAGCTGCAAACCTGGTCGATCTTACAAAAAAATCTACACTGAACTTCGAAGCAGCTAATCCAAACCCGATATATGATGTAGCAGGTTCTAATTTTAATGTATATCAACCAATAGATTCTACAATGGGTTTACTGGGAAGCTTAAAGCCAGATCTTGCTGATAAGAGAATTCCTTTTTACATGGTGCTAAGCGGAAGCTCTGCTGCTAGATTTTTAATGAAAGGCTTTGCAGCATCCACTACTACTACTTATCCTATTTACTATCCGGGCGAAATTACATTGATCAAGGCTGAAGCATATGCCCGTCAGGCTGTACCAGATTTGCCCAATGCATTAATTGAATTAAATAAGATTGTTACTAAAAAAGCAGTGAATGATCCTTTAGGCATTGGTGCAGACTTGCCAATGATGGTTGGACCATTTACACAAGCTCAATTATTAGATCAGATTTATAGGAACAGGTGTATAGAAATGTACATGTCTGGTTTAAAGTTGGAAGATATGCGGAGGTTTGGCAGGCCAAGTGCTACTACTTTAACGGGTTCAGAAAGAACAAGGAATTTATTACCTTATCCATTTAGGGAAAGAGATAATAATCCAAATACTCCTGCTGATCCTGCATTCTAATATTAATCAATTTATTTTATTCAAAAGGCTGCTTTCAAAGTAGCCTTTTGTTTTATATATTTATTCTATGCATGCACATATTGAAAAACTTTATACAATAGCAAGTAAAGATTATCGCCGTATAATCGGATTAATGAGTGGAACATCAGTTGATGGACTTGATATTGCTGTTTGTGGATTCAGTTCAAACGGAATGGATACTAAAGTAACCGTAGAGCAGTTTACAACAGTACCCTATGGCAATGATTTTAAAGAAGAGATCAAGTCTGTTTTTTCAATAAAAAATGTGGATCTGGAAAAACTTTGTTTGCTAAATCCCTGGGTTGCAGTACAGCAATCAAAAATGATCAATGAATGTTTGGCGCAATGGGGAATTAAGAACGAAGAAATTGATGCTATCGCAAGCCATGGTCAAACAATTTACCATGCACCAGCTTCTTTGCATCAGCAATCAAAATTTGGTAATGCTACTTTACAAATTGGAGATGGTGATCATATGGCTGTTGCCACTGGAATAATAACGATAAGCGACTTCAGGCAAAAACATATTGCCGGTGGTGGAGAAGGAGCACCATTGGCTGTGTATGGAGATTATCTCATCTTCAGTAAAAAAAATGAAAACAGAATATTATTAAATATGGGAGGGATTGCCAACTTTACTTTCTTGAGTGGCGATCTGGACGGTTCAAAAGTTTTTAGTACAGATACAGGACCAGGTAATACGATCATGGATGCAGTAGTGCAAAAATATTTTCCGGGAAAATACTTTGATGAAGATGCGGCAATAGCAAAATCAGGAATAATTAATGAAACCTTACTTGCTGAATTAATGAATCATCCTTTCTTTGAACAGCCTTTTCCAAAAACTACCGGTCCTGAATTATTTAACCTCCCTTATCTGGAAGCTGCATTAGAAAAGTTGAGTTTCAAAGATTTAAAAGTGGAAGATATAATGGCTACCTTAAATCGGTTTTCTGCCTGCACAATAACCGATGCAATTAAAAAAGTTTTTGCAGGTGAAAATAATTTTGTTTTGTATGCAAGTGGTGGTGGCATGCACAATCCATTATTAATGGAACATATTAAAAATGAATTGCCAGGTATTGTAATTCAATCAACAGATGCTTTGCAGGTGAATCCAGATGCAAAAGAAGCAGTTTTGTTTGCAGTATTAGCCAATGAGTGTTTATGTGGAGGCCTGACTGGCCTTGGTAAACCAAATACTGCAATACCAGCTATATCAATGGGCAAAATTAGTTTCCCGGATTAAGATATGCTATAATATCTTTTAGTAATTTAAAGTTCCTTTTGTAAGGAAGAAATTTCAAATTAATAGTACGTCTTGCCGGGTCGGTTCAAAAATTTCTATTCTGAAATAAATTTTAGGTTACGCTGAATGCCGGCATATTTTGTTCGCTTTAAGGGCGATGCTGAAAATATTTTTTTAAAACTTTCTTCAGTTAATTCACTCCATTCTCTGGTTGATAAGTTCAGTATTTCAGGTATTGGAGTAAATGCAATTTCGTTTGTAGGTTTACTGAATCTATTCCACGGACAAACGTCCTGGCAGGTGTCACAACCAAACATCCAATTGTCAAACTTTCCTTTCATTGTTTCAGGTATCAACATTTCTTTTAATTCAATGGTGAAATACGAAATACATTTGCTGCCATCAATTACTTT
>JAHEMM010000110.1:0-3538 GCA_024643655.1 Chitinophagaceae bacterium
GCTCCGCTGGACTGGGGTCTTGGTCATGCAACAAGGTGTATTCCTATAATCCGGGAGCTGCTCTTGCAAGGTTGTGATGTATGGCTGGCTGCTGAAAATTCTCAGGAAACCTTATTAAAAGAAGAATTTCCTGAACTGCCTTTATTACAACTTTCTGGTTATAGCATAAACTATTCCAAAACAAAAACAGGGTTGCTCTGGAAAATGATTTGGCAAGGGCCAAAAATAAAAAGAGCTATTGAGTATGAAAAGAAGTGGTTAAAAAAAATGGTTGAGGAATTCAATATCGATGCGGTAATAAGTGATAATCGCTATGGGTTATCTCATACAGCAATACCTTGCATTTTTATTACACATCAGTTGCAAATAAAAAGCCCTGTTGGACAATGGACTGAAAAAATATTGCAAAAAAGAAGTTATCGTTATATCAATCAATTTACAGCTTGTTGGGTACCGGATATGGCTGCTGAAAATAATTTAGCTGGTGAATTATCTCATCCTAAAAATATACCCTCTGTTCCCTTGCATTATATCGGGCTATTATCAAGATTTGAAAAAACAGAAATTCCCGAAAAGAAAAATCATTTGCTTGTTGTTTTATCAGGACCCGAACCACAGCGAACAATATTGGAAGAAAAAATAATACATGAAATAAGTCACTTTAACAGTACTGCGGTTATTGTAAGAGGATTGCCGGATGCATCTTCCGTAATTCCATCAACAAATATGATAAAGTTTTATAATCACCTTTCTGCCACAGCATTGAATGCGGCTATGCAGGAAGCCGAATATGTGCTCTGTCGTAGTGGCTATAGTTCTGTAATGGATATTGCAAAATTGGAAAAGAAAAGTATTCTTATTCCAACTCCCGGCCAAACTGAACAGGAATATTTGGCAGACTATTTACTGTTAAAAGGATTTGCTTTTAGTGTAGCTCAAAATGAATTTTCACTCAATGCAGTGTTAGCTGCTGCTGCTTTGTTCAATTACAAATTAATTAGTATTACCCCAACTGGTTTATTAAAAGAGAGGATACAGCAATTTGTAAAGCAGTGGCTGAAAAAATAATATTCGCCTATTGAATTGCTTTGGGGTAATCAAAAAACAAGAATGCCTTTTTCGCATCTTTAAAGTCGCTCCATTTTTCGCAATCGGCTGTTAGGGCAAATACACCGCAGGTCGGAATATTGTCGATGCTTGTACTTGTAAGTACGTTTGCAAAATCAGTTATTCCAAAGTTGTGCGAGAATAAAGCTATCGTTTCATGTTTATCACTTGTTTTTTCTATTATCGAATAAAAAGTTGAACTGTCGGCCATGTATAGCTTTTCCTTGAAATCTATTTTATCTTTTTTAAAGTCAAATGCTTCAGCAAAATATTTAGCAGTTTTCGCTGCCCGTTTTGCCGGGCTGGCGATGAATTGATCAATTTTTATCTTTCTATCCAGCAATCGTTTTGCCATTACAGGAGCATCTCTTTTGCCTCTTTCATTCAATGGCCGGTCAAAATCACTAAGTGAAGGATTGCCCCAGTCACTTTTTGCATGACGAACAAGAATTAATGTTTTCATCTAAAATCATTTAAATCTTATGTTATTAATATCCTCTCTCATTTTTCCCTTCCATATAGTTTATGAAAGCGGTATTCACCACTTTGTTTCCACCGGGTGTAGGATAATCGCCGGTAAAATACCAATCGCCAAGATTGTTTGGACAGGATTTATGTAAGTCCTCTATGCTCTGAAATATTACATCGATAGGAATATGCAACTCCGGTGGTGTTATTAGTTGAGCAATTTTTGCTGATATTTCTTCCGTAGTAAATTGCTTGTAAAGCTGCTTTACAATATTTTCAGTATGGAGTGCCTCTTTATTCTTAAGCTCTTTGCATTTTTCAAGCAATTCATTCATGTAAGATTCTTTACCCTGATCTTTTAGCAACTGCACAACGGCATTAAAAGCTATAAAGTCACCCATTTTACTCATGTCTATTCCATAACAATCAGGATATCGTATTTGTGGTGATGATGAAACAACAATAATTCGTTTAGGATTTAATCTGCCCAACATTCGTATAATACTTTCCTTTAATGTTGTACCTCTTACAATGGAATCGTCTATAACCACCAACGTATCTTCTCCCGGACGAACAGTGCCGTAAGTTATATCATACACATGCTGTACCATTTCATTACGACCAGCATCTTCGGTAATGAAGGTTCGCATTTTTACATCCTTAATGGCAATTTTTTCCTGGCGAATACGACGGTTGATCATTTCGCTGAGCTTCTCTTCATCAAAACCTGTCTGTCCGGCAGGCAGGTCTTTTCCCCAGCTAAGGATACGTTCTGTTTTTATTTTATTCAAATACTTTTCCATCCCTTTTACCATACCATAAAAAGCTACTTCGGCGGTATTAGGAATAAAAGAAAAAATAGTATTCTTCAGATCATGTTCAATTGCATTCAATACTCTTTCGCTTAAATTAAAGCCCAGCGCTTTTCTTTCTTTGTATATTTTTTCATCACTACCTCTTGAAAAATAAATACGTTCAAAGCTGCAAGCCTTTCTTTCCTTAGGCGCTAATATTTGCGCAATTTCAATTTCGCCGGTTTCGCTTATTATTAAAGCTTGCCCGGGCATCAATTCTCTCACCTCATTCTCTGCTACATTAAAAGTGGTTCTGATGGCTGCTCTTTCAGATGCGGCAACTACCACCTCATCATTAATATAATAGTAAGATGGACGAATGCCATGTGCATCCCTGAATACAAAACCAATACCACTGCCTGTAACACCACCAACATGAAAGCCACCATCTAATAATGGTAATGTTTTTTTCAACACATTTTTTATATCCATTTTGCCGGGAGTAGCTTCATCTTCTTTACACAAATGTGTATGCATCAGCTCCAGCATTGCTGCAAGATCACTAAAGCGAACTGTTTCATTGGGTTCTTTACCAATGATCTTATACAATTCATCAGAATTAACGATATTAAAATTTCCGGCCAATGCAAGGTTTCTCGCAGGTATCGTATCCCTGTTTATAAAAGGATGGCAATACTCAACTTTATTTTTCCCTTGCGTACCGTAGCGCAGATGGCCCAATAATAATTCACCAAGAAAATTTACATGGCCTTTCATTAAGCCCGGATGCTTTCTTATATTGGGATGATATTCTTCGAGATCTTCTATCTCATTTCTTATTTTTTGAAAAACATCAGCAATTGCTTGTGTAGCATTACTTCTTATGCGATTCATAAATGGGTAGCCTGGCTCTACATTTAATTTAACAGCGGCGACTCCGGCTCCGTCCTGACCACGGTTATGCTGTTTTTCCATCAGCAAATAGAGCTTATTAAGACCCCAAAGCACAGTACCATATTTCTGCTGGTAATAAGAGAAATTCTTTCTTAGCCTGATGAATGCCAGGCCGCATTCATGTTTTATGGAGTCACTCATGTAGGGGGCAAATGTAAGACCAAATAATAATACTATAAGTGAGATTTTTTTACCAGCTGGAATCTATTTTTCTT
>JAHEMM010000110.1:3638-8813 GCA_024643655.1 Chitinophagaceae bacterium
TCACTCATGTAGGGGGCAAATGTAAGACCAAATAATAATACTATAAGTGAGATTTTTTTACCAGCTGGAATCTATTTTTCTTTTATGTTATTGTATTAAATTTATATTGATTTAACAGCACAAAAAGACATTTCTGAACGATAATGGCAAAAAGCAATAAAAAAACACTAACGGTAAAGCAGCAACAAGATCTGCTTATCACCTTACAAACCCGATTTGAAAAAAATAAGCATCGCCACAAAGGCATAGTATGGGCAAAAGTAGCAGCAAGATTGAAGACTAATACCAATATGCTCTGGACGCTGAATGAAATGGAAATAAGTGGTGGAGAGCCGGATATAATAGAATTTGATAGCCTGCTTACTGGCAAAGGAAAGGATACCGGCGAATTTGTTTTTTGCGATTGTTCACCCGAAAGTCCAAAAGGTCGTAGAAGTATTTGTTACGATCATAAAGCTTTGGATGCAAGGAAAGAAAACAAGCCGAAGAATACAGCGATGGATATGGCGGCTGAAATGGGCATTGAAATATTATCTGAGCAACAATACCGGGAACTGCAATTGGTTGGAAATTTTGATACAAAAACATCTAGCTGGATCCAAACGCCTGATACTATAAGAAAGCTCGGCGGTGCTCTTTTTTGTGATCGCAGATATAATACCGTTTTTGTATATCATAATGGTGCTGAATCTTATTATGCAGCCAGAGGTTTTCGTGGATTTTTAAAAATTTAAGTACTAAATAAAATATAATGTCAAAAAGCGAGATGAATCCTGCTGTTGATTTTTATTTTCATAAATCCAAATGGCCAAAGGAATTGGAGCTAATGAGAATGATAGCGTTGGGATGTGGGCTTACTGAGGAATTAAAATGGGGCTGTCCCTGTTATAGCTTTCAAAATGGCAAGATTGTTTTAATTCATGAGTTTAAAGATTACTGTGCTTACTTGTTTTTTAAAGGGGCTTTGCTAAATGATGCCAGTGGTATTTTGGTACAGCAAACAAAGAATGTACAGGCAGCTCGCCAGATTAGGTTTACCAATACCAAACAAATAGCGAAGTTGAAGCCCATACTCAAATCATATATTTTCGAAGCGATTGAAGTTGAAAAAGCCGGGTTGAAAGTGAAACTAAAAAAGACCGAAGAGTTCAACATGCCGGAAGAATTTAAAATAAAATTAGAAAAAGATAAAAAATTGAATGCTGCTTTTAATGCACTCACTCCAGGTCGGCAAAGAGGCTACTTACTTCATTTTTCGCAAGCCAAACAATCCACCACCAGAGAAGCCAGAATAAAAAAATGTACTTCTCAAATCTTGAAAGGAAAAGGACTGAACGACCTCTAATCATATAAGGAATAAGCGTTGAATAAATAAATATTAACTTTAAAAGCGTCAATTACAACATCTTCATTTAGTATATTTTCATCTTAACAATTTCAAATGCACAACAAAATCAATTTGGCTAAATACATAACCTGTATAATTGTACTGTTTTTTAACATAACAATTTTTTCTCCTTCTCCGTCAAAATTGTTTGCCCAACCATCTGGTAGTACAATAAATAATAAAGCTGTACCAGTAATAGAATTAAAGGGCAATAGCTATAATAAGGGTTTGCAACATGGCCGTTTATTGAAAAAGGAAATTGCGGAAGTGTATACTAAATGGAAAGAAAATATCCGTTCTACAGTAAAAGGCGATCCGGATTCTACGCTGTCTGTATTTCTGCAAAAAACAAATTTTAAACCTTCTATTGAGAAAAATACACCAGAAATTATGCAGGAGTTGAAAGGTATTGCAGATGGTTCCGGTCAATCTCTCGATGATGTTTATGCTTTTCAACTTGTGGACGAATTTTGGGTTTATCTGGATGAGCAAATGAATAAAGCCAATCATCATTGTAGTGGCCTGGGCGTTGCTGCCACTACAAGTCATCCTGCTTACATCGCACAAAACATGGATCTGGAAAATTATATGCAAGGTTATCAGGTGCTTTTTCATCTACCTTCTAATAATAGCGAACCAGAACAATATTTATTAAGTTGTGCCGGCCTGATTGTGCTAAACGGAGTAAATGCAAAAGGAATTGGTTTATGTGTAAACACTTTAATGGAATTAAAAGCATCTACGGATGGCTTACCTGTTGCTTTTGTTATCCGTGGTATATTAAATAAAAAGAATGGTAAAGAAGCGATGGAGTTTTTAAAAAATGTAAAACATGCTTCAGGACAAAATTATATCCTTGGCATTGTAGATAGTGTGTATGATTTTGAAGCATCCAGCAATCAGGTTACCAGATTTTTACCAAAAGGAGAAGATCAATCTATTGTATATCATACTAATCATGCTCTTGTAAATCATGATGTAAAGGAATGGTATAAAACCTATCATCAACAAGTAGTAGATGGCAGCCTTAAAGAAAGGAATTCGATTGTACGCTTCGCTTCATTACAAGAACGATTAAATAAAAAGTCTTCAGACATTTCAGCTGATCTTATAAAAACAACATTACGATCAAAAGATGATGTTAACAACCCTGTTTGCAGAACTTTTTCTGGCAATGGGTACGCTTTTACATTCAGTTCTGTCTTGATTACATTGGGATTAAAACCTTCGATACAATTAACATATGGATCTCCTGATCAATCAGTGTATAAAGAGTATTTTTTAAATTCAACTGCTAAAAGCAGATAAAAACGTGTAGGCAATGATACTAGTCTTTTAATACCCTTACTTTGATATTTTTAAAATATACTTTACTCTTTGGATCATGTCCTTGTAAAGCAAAAGTACCTTTGGATAATACACGGCCTTTCATGCCCTCTTCTCTTTGTAAATTGTCTGGTTCGGTATAATCCACTACTGTTTTTCCGTTAATCTTAATAATAATATGCTTTCCTTCTACTTTGATGTATTCGGTAAACCATTTATTATCGGTAGCAAATGTTTCTTTAACATCCTGAACAGCATATAAACTACCGGTACGCCGCCAATCTGAATGTGAATTATTTACCTGTGCCTCATAGCCTTTCTGTGGCCAGGAGCTTTGCTGAAAAGCTGTATGAAAGTAGATACCGGAATTTGAACCGGGCAATGTCATTACATCTGCAATAAATTCAAAATTCTTAAACTGATGGTTATTGATGGGTCCGTCATAAAAAAGATGTGCTACATTTCCATTGACTGCAATGGTGCCGTCTTCAATAGAAAATGTTTGTGCATTGGCGCCAACTTTCCACCCATCCAATGTTTTGCCATCAAATAATGAGACCCATTGTTTTTTTGATGGCAGAGTCAGTGAAGAAAGTAAAATAAAACCAACAATGATCAGTACAAATGTTTTCATTACTTTATTTTTTGCTTTGGCCTTTTTATCTTTTCGATTGGCGAATTATCCTTCCATTGCCAAAGATACAAACATGCATAAGTTCTGTAAGGGCTCCATTTCCTGGAAAGACGCATCATATCTTCTTTCAGTTTCTTTTTATCACTATTTTCAAGTTTGTACAAACTGATCATGGCATTCTGAATACCAAGGTCATCTACTGCAAATACATCTTCCCTGCCCAAAGCAAACATCAATAACATTTCAATGGTCCATTTGCCCACACCTTTTATAGGGATGAGATAGTTTATTACTTCTTCATCCGTCATCTTTGCCAGCTTCTTTACATTCATACCAAACTCAAGTTCGAATCGGGCAACATTTTGTACGTAATTAACTTTTGCGTTGCTGAGTCCAATACTTCTTAATTTTTCAAAAGGCGTATCCAGTATTTGTTGAGGGGTTGGATTTTTGCCGTTGTACAATGCAATAAATCGTTTATAAATAATATCAGCCACTTTGGTGGAAAGTTGTTGGCTCATGATAGAAGCGCAGAGATAAGTACAGATATCCTTTTTCTTTTTTATCTGATGTGGTTCAGCCGATTCAATCAGTTTCTTTAATTTTTTATCCTTCGAAAGTTGTTCGGAATAATGCATGCAACTAAGATAAAAACTAAATGTAAGATTCAGCAAAAGATTAACTGGCCGCCCATTGTTTAAAATCGGCCACTCTTTCCCGGCTGATAATAATCTCTTCGGTATTAGAGGCAGCTTTTACCAATAATTTAAGGCGGCTATTATAATATGGTTTTACTTGTTTAATAGCACTGATATTTACAATGGTACTACGGTTTAGCCGAAAAAAATAAGTTGGGTCCAATTGCCCTTCCAACTTTTCCATGGTGTATTCAGCAATATACCTGTTTCCTTCTTTATCAATAATATGTACCACTTTATTATCAGCTTGAAAAAAGGAAATATCTTTTGCTTCTATAAAAAATAAACGTTGGCCAACTTTACCAATGAATCTTTTTTTGTACAACCGCTCTTCCCAAATAGGTTGTAATTTATTCATATCAAAAGAGGGGAGTGATGAAGAAAGGGATCTTAATTTATTAAAAGCCGTGGCTAAAGCTTCTTGCGTTACAGGTTTTAAAATATAATCAATGCTGCAAATTTTAAATGCTTCCAGTGCATATTGATCGTACGCCGTCGTAAAGATGACAGGTTTATTATAACTTATTTGTTTAAAGATTTCGAAACTATGACCATCGGATAAATGTATATCCAACAGAATAACATCCGGATGGGGAAATTGCTTCAGGTAATGGACTGTTTCTTCCACACTTTCAAGACAAGCAGATATGTTGACAGCAGGATCGTATTGCTTGAGTAATGTTTGTAGACGTTCAGTTGCCAATTTTTCATCTTCTACAATTATCACATTCATCGGTTCAGTTTAGTTGTAATAATGGTATAGATACTTCAAACAAAGTATCCGTTTGCCTGATTACAACATCTTTGCCGCTGATAAGTTCATATCTTTTTTTGATATTTTGTAAGCCAATTCGGGTCGTAGGTTCAGTCATGAGGCGTGGCTGCAACTTATTTTTAACTACAAGTGTTTCATTACCATTGGCATACACTTCAATTTGTAAAGGCTTGCTTCTGCTTACTACATTGTGCTTAATAGCATTTTCAATGAGCATTTGTAATGCAGCAGGAACAACATGCCAATTATTATATTTTTCCGGAATATTAATATCAACTTTTAATCCTCCATCAAACCTTTTTTGCAGTAAGAAAAGATATGGTTGAATAAAATCTAATTCGGATTTCAGCTTTAC
>JAHEMM010000111.1:0-1195 GCA_024643655.1 Chitinophagaceae bacterium
GTCACAATCGTTGTTACCACCATATCATTCGGTTCAGCAATACCTTTTGCTTTTCTGGCTTCCATCAGGTAGTTAAATGCAAGCACTGCCGTTTGGTTACCATTCATCAATACCCATTTGCCATTACTATCTTTTACACCAATGGCAATACGGTCAGCGTCCGGATCTGTACCGCTTAGAATATCTGCATCCAGATTTTCTGCCAGCTTCAATCCATAACTCATCGCTTCACTTTCTTCCGGATTCGGATAGGCAACCGTAGGAAAATTTCCATCAGGCTCACTCTGTTCTTTTACAATATGCACATTGTCAAATCCAAATGCCTTTAATACCTGTGGCATTAATGTAATACCAGTTCCATGTATCGGTGTATAAACAATTTTCAGGTTGTTGTGCTTGGTAATTACTTCAGGATACACACTCAGGCTTTTCACCATTTGTATATAAGCATCATCCATATCCTTGCCCAATATATAAATGTTGCTTTCGCCACCACCTGCCTGTCCGGTAGGCAGGCTCCATTTCACATCATCAACAGATGCGATCTTATCTACTTCCTTAATTACATTCTTATCATGCGGTGGCACCAGTTGTGATCCATCATCCCAATAAGCTTTGTAACCATTGTATTCCTTTGGATTATGCGAAGCTGTTAACACTACACCGCCCTGGCATTTTAAATGGCGGATAGCAAAAGATAATTCCGGTGTTGGACGCAATGCTTCAAACAAATAAACTTTTATTCCATTCGCTGCAAAAACATTCGCCGTTGTCTCCGCAAAGAAGCGGCTGTTGTTCCGGCTGTCATGTGCAATCGCAACACTCACACCATCAGGGAAGCATTGCTTCAAATAATTCGCATAACCCTGCGTTGCCATTCCCACGGTATATTTATTCATGCGGTTGGTGCCTACTCCCATCAATCCACGAAGGCCACCGGTACCAAACTCCAGATTTCTATAAAATGAATCTGCCAACTCATCCGGATTATTTTTCTGTAAGTCTAATACAGCTGCTTTTGTTTCTTCATCAAAATTTCCATCGAGCCAGGTACTAACTTTTGCCTTTATTTCTTCAGTCATAATATAATATTAAATAGACGGCTAAGATATTACATTTCATCTTTTCAATCTGTTTCAATTAGCTAATCGTAAATTTGATGTTTATGAGGTCATCGGCATTACTACCCTGCCTG
>JAHEMM010000111.1:1295-8792 GCA_024643655.1 Chitinophagaceae bacterium
ATTGAATTTCTGGATGGGCATAGTGCCGGCTGGGGCTGGAGTTGGGGAGATTTTGGTGCCAATATTTTGGGAAGCGGTGCATTAGTGGCACAAGAGCTTGCCTGGGATGATCAACGAATCAAACTAAAATTTTCTTTTAATAGAAAAAAATATACCGACCCAATACTTAATCAACGCAGCGACCTACTTTTTGGTAACAGTACACCGGAAAGAATGTTGAAAGATTATAACGGGCAAACTTATTGGGCAAGCATAAATCTTAAACCCTTTTTTAAAAAATCTAATCTACCCGAATGGTTATCCGTTGCTGTTGGATATGGAGCCGAAGGTTTATTTGGCGGCACAGAAAATATTGGAAAAGATGATAACGGCAATATTATTTTCAACCGGCCTGATATAAAGCGATACCGGCAATGGTTTTTAGCTCCGGATATTGACCTTACAAAAATTAAAACCAAGAAAAAAGGGCTAAAATTCCTTTTTACAGTTTTAAGTGCATTTAAAATTCCTGCGCCAACATTAGAGCTATCAAATGGAAGTTTAAAAGGACATTTTTTGTATTTTTAAAAAAAAATAAATATGAGACTAAAACATTGTTTAGTTATTTTAAGTTCTATTGTAATTTTATCTGCCTGTAAAAAAAGTGTTCCTGCAGAAAGGGATATATTAGGCTCAATAACTATTACTTCACCTTCTTCTCTTGGGATATATTTAAATGGAACCAATTTAAGAATTCAGGGTGAAGCAAGCGACCTCAATTTACTTACTTCAGTAAGAGTGGAAGTAAGGAATAAAAGTACAAATGCAATTTTATTTCAGGCATCCTCAAATACCGGCAATGTTGACAACTTTGCTTTTCTATGGAATTGGACTATTTCTGGTGTTACAGCCCCAATAACTGCTACTGTTAAAGTATTTGCGGTAGATAAGTTATCGAACGAGATTACTAAAGAAATTGATATATCACTTAGTGTTTAATAAAACGATCAATTATTAATACTATTTTAAACAATATTATTAAGGCACAACCTATAAATTAGCTGTTGTAAATAACTGCCATGCAAATTATTCAACAAATTCTATTCGTCCTTTTAAGCATAGTGGCCATATGGCTTTTTACAAAGAACGCAAAGTCGATTATTCGTAATATAAAACTCGGCCGTGATGAAGATTTGAATGACAATCCCGGACAGCGGTGGAAGAATGTTTTATTGCTGGCATTTGGCCAAAAGAAAATGTTTCGTAATCCACTGGTAGCTATCATGCACTTTTTTGTTTATGCTGGATTTGTGATCATTAATATTGAAGTACTTGAAATTGTATTAGATGGAATATTTGGAACACACCGATTATTTGCACAACCCTTAGGCGGGTTTTATACTTTTCTTATCAATGCCTTTGAAGTGCTTGCACTTTTAGTATTAGTAGCCTGTGTAATTTTTTATATACGAAGGAATATTATTAATATAAAACGTTTCATTAGTAAAGACCTTAATGGCTGGCCCCGAAGCGATGCTAACTATATATTAATTACTGAAATAGTGTTAATGTCATTATTCCTGTTCCTCAATGCCAGCGACACATTATTACAAGCAAGAGGTGCTGAGCATTATGCAGCACATCCAACGGGGAACTTTATTCTTTCCCAATACTTACATCCTGTTATTAGTGGGATGAGTGTTGACGCCCTAATCATTCTTGAAAGATCTTGTTGGTGGCTACACATTGTTGGCATATTTGCATTCCTTAATTACTTACCTTATTCTAAACACCTGCATATCATTTTGGCTTTTCCGAATGCATACTATGCCCGATTAGAACCTATGGGACAAATGGAAAACATGCCATCGATACAAAACGAAGTATTGTATGCTATGCAACCTGAACTGGCACCAACAGGTGAACAAGCTGTTGTACAAAAATTTGGCGCAAAAGATGTGCAGGACCTGAGCTGGAAAAATTTGCTGGATGCTTATAGTTGTACAGAATGTGGAAGATGCTCTGCTGCCTGTCCCGCCAATCAAACAGGAAAATTATTATCGCCCAGAAAAATAATGATGGATACCCGTGACAGATTAACTGATGTTGGAAAGAATATTGCTGTTAACGGAGCATTCAAAGATGACAGTAAAAGTCTTTTACATGATCACATTTTAGTTGAAGAATTGAATGCTTGTACAACCTGCAATGCCTGTGTACAGGAATGCCCTGTTAGCATTAGTCCATTGGATATCATTATTCAATTACGCCGTTACCTTGTAATGGAAGAAAGTAATACTTCTCCTGAGTGGGCAGCTATGTTCAGTAATGTAGAAAATAATTTTGCTCCCTGGAAATTTAGTCCGGAGGAAAGAGATAAATGGGTAGAAGAATTAAAATAAATAATTCGTAAATAAAAATTAATAATTGGATCTTTCTTCATTCCCATTTCAAACAATCAATTGGTCTTCTGTGCCTATAGAAGAACATAAAGGAGAAGCCGGTGTTGCCTACTGGCAAGTACAAATGATGAATGACACCAGAGTACGAATAGTTGAATATACTCCCGGTTACAAAGCAGATCATTGGTGCAACAAAGGCCATATTATATTTTGTATAGAAGGCGAAATGGATACCGAATTGGAAGATGGGCGAATTATGAAACTAACTATGGGCATGTGCTATTTTGTTGGCGATAACAATGATGCACACCGAACATCTTCAACTACTGGTTGCAAATTATTTATTGTGGACTAATCAAAATAGTTCGGAGGTAAAATAATTCAGGTATCCATACGTTTTATGAATATGCTACGATTCATCATATTATTTTCAACAGTAACGTTCACATTTACCTCTAAAGCTCAAAAACCATTCGAATTAGGCGGAGAATATATGCGATTTATTGGGAAGGGATATAATAATGCAAAAGCTGCTGTAAGAGGCGAATCTTTTAATAATAAAAATAGCTTTAGTGCAGGTATAACTTATCAACTGGCTTCTAAAAAAGCATACTCTGTTGCACATGGTTTTGGCTTATATGTTGGCTACAGATATTATTTAAGCGACAAAATAATTACTAAAGGCAGCAGTCCATTTGCCGGAGCAAGGGTATTATTCTCGCTTGAAAATTTTGAAGGGAAAACCAGTCGCAATAGTTTATTGATTACTCCATTCGCTGAAGCAGGATATCATTTTGTATTTGGGAAAAGTATATATGCAGCACCATCCTTTGGCTATGGCTATACATTGAAGATCAGTAAAGATTATAATTCGATGGATGAAGATAATGGAGCCAGGATGATTCCATCACTTTCTGCAGGTTTTCGTTTTTAATCAGCAGGTTCAGTTGTTTGATTTTTAGATTTTTTGTCTTCTTCAGCTTGAACCATTTTATTAATGGGGTCTTTTTTCTTTATAATCCTCCACAATTGAAAAATTGCAGTTAATGCAAATATTCCACCGATTACCCAACTTAAAATATCCTGATTATTGCTTATTTTATCAGCCACTAATCTACCACCAAAAATAAAAACACAATTACCAATAAAAGTTCCAATACCAATTCCAATTATATAAATATTATAATGACTATTTTTTGGCAGTAAAACATTTTTTGTAAACAGTACCGTACTCCAACCAAACCAAAAAGGTATCTGAACAGGATTTAATGCACTCATTACAAAGCCTAAAACAAATTTAGGCATAGGGCTATCCAATATCGCATTTTTTGAAACTGATGGATGCAAGGCTGCATAAAAACTGGCTGCTGCCAGTGCTAAAACAATGATTAATGTTACCCATTCCAGCGCCTTGAGTATTTTCTCCTGTTTCCTTATCCAATCCATCGCAACTAATGAAATCCGGACATAAATTATTTCTGCCAATAAAGATCCTGCCGAAAAAAGGATAGCAGCCATCACCCCATCAGTTATAGATATCTGCATAGCAGCAATATTCAATGTTCCCAATGGTAATGAACCAAGGAAACTAACCAGCATTCCCACAAAGAAAATCTTTATTAACGGCCGCATAAAACGAAAATAAGAAGTTAATATCAGGTAACCATTACCAGCTTTTGCAGCTTTTTCAAATCAGGAATTGTAATTTTTTTCCTGGTAATCTTTAGTAACCCATCATCATCAAGTTGATTAATAATGGTGGTTACTGTTTGCCTTGCACTTCCGATAAGTTTGGCAATATCATCATGAGTTAAAAAATTTTCTACCGAATGAGAAACTGATACACCATCATACCCTTCCATTATTACAAGATTGTAAAAAAATGCCAACAATCTGGAACGAACATCCTTATTCAACATATGCAATAGGCGAAATTCTGCTCTTCGAAGTTTCTCCCCTACTTGCTTGCTATACTTTATGGCCAGCTCTGGTTTTTTCTTAAGCAAGGATTCAAAATCTTCAATTGAAAAAGCACACAGACTTACATTTCCCTTATATGCTTTGGCAAACTCGCCGTTAAGATTATTCTTTTCAAGTGAAAATTGACCAAATATTTCGCCTTTCTTAATAATCTCCTTTATGATCTCATTGCCTTCATCATCAATATAGCCGATTTTAATATAACCGCCTTTAAGAAAATAAAGTTTGTTTAAATGATGCGAATCAAAATAGATATAATCTCCTTTTTTTGCCTCAATAAAATGATGCACTACATCGAGATCTTGATATTCCTGATCATTCAAATTGCACCATAAATCGTAATTACGTAGTAATAATAGCTTTTCATCATCGGGCATAAAAAAAATTTAGAAAACTAAAGTTACTGAATGGAAAGTAGTTTATGCTTTGGAATTCAATAGCAGATTATAAAAGCATAATAGTAATGCGGATAATTGTAAATGACTATTTCAGGATTATGCCAAGCAGTTCAATAAGAATTAATGGTAAATTAAATGTTTTAGTAGCCTATCAAAATAATACTAGTCATACTTTTCCAACATCTTGAAATGCTTTTTGGCATCCTGGAGATACCTATACCCTTTCATAAATGACCAATATGGCACTCCATTTTTATGGTTATACCTACTAATCTTATATAAAACTTTCCAATGATGTAACAATACTCCATAAGCTTTCCAAAGACTCATATTGCAATCATAAATATGGTTGGGCTCAGCGCCACAACCATTAAATTCCAAAATTAGAAAGTTTTTTCCCTGTTTAAGATCTTCTATTGAGGTAGTTTTAATATCATATCGTCCATAAAAAAACTTATCCGTATAATGACTTAATTCATCAAATACTTTGTGAATATTCTTATCGATCTCATTATGCAGATTGGTAAACTGTGCCCCCCGGTTATGATTTCCTGCATACGATAAGTAAAAAATTTCTCCTTGCGGAATTACTCTGTCAAATCGATGGCCATGTCGATGTTCCATTTCTTCCATTCGGAATTTTGCACGGGGATGCTGCTCTACTAATTCTTTCAAAGTAAACTTTCCATCACCTTTTACTTGCAACAATTCTTTATCAATAAAACCACTTACCACACCTTTTTCTTCCCATGGATAGCGGTAATAAAACACACTGACTTCTACCGGCAACTCTACAAGGTCCTGAACAATATATTCCACCGGAATTCTTTCATGGTATTTTTCTAACTGCTCTTCATTATCAATTTTTCTAAATAAAATTCCTTTCATTCCCACATCTGGTTTTACAATAAAAGGAAATACAAAACCTGCTGCTGCAATTTTAGCTTTTACTTCATCGAAAGTCCAATCATGCATGATATAAATAGTGCGGGGAACAAGATTTGGAGGTAACTGGTCATACATTTCTTTCTTTCCTTCGCCTTCAAATCCACCAAATGTAATAGTAGGGTTAGAAGGGCTGAAAAACCAAAAATTCCCGCTTCGTATTCCATACCAAAGCCACACCGGGCTTATCGGAAAATAAAGCAAATAGAAATTCCAAAGCTCCCAATTGGTGATTTTTTCAAAAATTTTTTTGATCTTCATATTCCAGTTAAACAAAAATAAGTTTCCTGTCAATATACAAGGGTTTTTGTTTTATTATTTTTATATCCTCCCAATTAGTAACTATATTTCTAAAATTGAAAAATGCTGTGTTTTCAGTAATATTGTTGTTGAAACTGATATAAATGAATGTACCAATTGTAGCAGATTTATTTGCAGAAGGGAAATCTCCTGAAGTATTATTTTGGGTGGGCTGTGCCGGTAGTTTCGATCAAAGGGCACAAAAAATTACTAAGGCTTTTGTCACCATTTTAGATAAAGTAGGAGTCAACTATGCAATTTTGGGTAAAGAGGAAATGTGTACCGGAGATCCTGTACGCCGGGCAGGCAATGAATTTATGTTTCAAATGATGGCGTACCAGAATATTCAACTATTGAATAATTATAATATCAAGAAGATTGTTACCGCCTGTCCGCACTGTTTTAATACCATTAAAAATGAATATCCTGAATTAGGTGGAAAGTATGAAGTAATCCATCATACAACTTTCTTACAAAGCCTGATTGATGAAGGGAAAATAAAAATGAAGGAAGAGGGTTCATTTAAAGGCCGGAAAATCACTTATCATGACAGTTGTTACCTTGGTCGTTCTAATAATATTTATGAAGCGCCAAGAAAAGTACTGGAAGCGTTGGATGCCGAGCTTATTGAAATGAAACGTTGTAAAAGTAATGGTCTTTGTTGTGGTGCCGGTGGTGCACAGATGTTTAAAGAAGAAGAAAAAGGAATTACCAGAGTAAATATTGAACGCAGCCATGAGGCAATTGAAACTGGCGCATCTATTATAGCTGCAGCATGCCCATTTTGCAATACGATGATGACAGATGGAGTAAAGCTGGCAGAGAAAGAAGATGCAGTGCAGGTAATGGATATAGCAGAATTAATCGCCGAAAGTTTAGACTAACTTTGCTTTATGAACTTCGAATACAAACATCTCCTCAATAAAAATTTTCATGATCAATCCAGAGTATGGGTATATCAAAGCAGCCGGGTTTTTTCTTTAAGCG
This sequence comes from Chitinophagaceae bacterium, assembly GCA_024643655.1. Taxonomy (GTDB): domain Bacteria; phylum Bacteroidota; class Bacteroidia; order Chitinophagales; family Chitinophagaceae; genus JJ008. The sequence continues at coordinate 8,287 of JAHEMM010000111.1, forward strand.
AAGCTTTAGATATTGAAGACAAGTTAAAAGATTTTACTGACAAATGGCTTAGCCATGGTGCAGTTGTAAAAGGAGAAGCACATTTATTCTTTGGTCAATTTATTGTTTTGCTGGCTGATGAAAGTGCAACGGGTGTAAGTGGATGCAGTACCGACAGCTCTGTCCGATTAATAAAAGAAATTGAGCAGAAATTTAAAGTGAATTTATTTGATAGACTTACACTAGCCTTTATCTTCAAAAATAAAATACAATTGTTACCTGTTTCGCAATTGGAGTATGGTGTAGAAAATGGATTCATTTCACCAGATACTTTATATTTCAATAATATCGTTCAGACAAAAGAAGAATTAGAGAACCAATGGATTATTCCAGTAAAAAACAGTTGGTTGAAAACCAAAATATCTTTTTCAAATTCAAAGCTTTAGTCAATAACCACTATTTTTTGGGTATAACAACCTGCTTTTTCTTTGGAGCTTTTGTAAAATTATAAGCAATGCTTACTCTAA
>JAHEMM010000023.1 GCA_024643655.1 Chitinophagaceae bacterium
TTTGATGGTGTTACTTTTCTTTGCAATTTTCTTTTTTGCTACTGCCATAATATTTTTTTTGTTTTCTGGCGATATAAACTGGGATGACCTTCCGTTGCAATCGCATATTTGATAATTTATTTTCTTCCAGTGGAAGGAAATAAATTAATCACTCTTTATTATTTTATTCATTACAAAGTTTAAGACTCTAAAGCCCCTCCTTTGGAGGGTTTGGGGGAGGCTTTTAATCCACCGAAAAATAATTTGCACTCTGATACAATCCTGTTTTCTCTTTCACCATTTGCATCAATACGTCATTTGCCAGACTGCTGGCGCCAAAACGGAACCATTCATTATTTAACCAATCTTCGCCTAATACTTCTTTTACCATAACCAAATAATGTAAGGCCAGTTTTGATTTTGAAATGCCACCGGCGGGTTTCATCCCGATCATCTTACCTGTTTTGTAATAAAAATCTCTGATTGCTTCCAGCATGACTAATGTTACAGGCATTGTAGCAGCAGGCTGTATTTTCCCAGTTGATGTTTTAATAAAGTCAGCACCGGCATGCATAGCAATGTCACTGGCTCTTCTTACTTTGTCAAAAGTTCCGAGTTCCCCTGTTTCCAATATGACTTTCAATCTTGCTTCGCCACAGGCTTCTTTTATGGCAGCTATTTCATCAAATACAAAATTATATTCACCCTCATGAAATTTTCCACGACTGATTACCATATCAACTTCATCGGCACCTTCATTTACTGCATATTTTGTATCTCTGATTTTAATTTCTTTTGGAGCTTGTCCACTCGGAAATGCAGAAGCTACAGAGGCCACTTTTATACCAGAATCACCGAGTGCTTTTTTTGCCACCTTCACCATTGATGGATAAACGCAAATTGCTGCAACAGTTGGAATGCTCTCCAACGCATCATGTGGGTGCATGGCTTTATAACAAAGCTGTTTCACTTTTCCATCAGTGTCCTTTCCCTCCAGCGTAGTAAGGTCGATCATGTTCAGTACCAACTTCAATCCATTCATCTTGGATTCTTTTTTGATGCTTCTTTTGGTAAATCTGGAAGCTCTTTCTTCTACACCCACCTGATCAATATGAGGTGAAAGTTTAAAATCGGGAAGTTTTATTTCGGAATTGGCAGTGGCCATATTATTTATAATATTAAGGCTATCAAAGATAACCAAAGTTATGGTGAAAGAAATCAGGCTATTTTGCGTCTTACGTAAACCTTTTATCAATTAATTAAACTTCTGTAAACCGATTGTTATAAATTCGGTTTCTAATAAAACCACACTTAAATGAGAAAAAACCGATTATGGCTGGCGGTATTGATTGCTTTTGGATATACTGCACCGCTTGTAGCACAACCGACTTTTCCAGAGAATGGAGTCGCAAGCCCAAGGCATGGGCACTATGCTTTTACAAATGCTACTATAGTAAAAGATGCTTCTACAACAATTTCAAATGCTACACTTATAATCAAAGATGGGAAAATAGTATCTGTCGGTGTTAGTTTGAAAGTACCTGCAGGAGCAGTTGAAGTCGATTGTAAAGGAAAATTTATTTATCCATCTTTCATCGACATTTATGCAGATTATGGAATCGCTACCCCACAAAGAACTGGTGGTGGATTTAATTTTGGTCAGCCAGCACAATTAGAGTCTGCAACAAAAGGTGCTTATGGCTGGAATCAGGCAATAAAAAGCGATGTTGATGCTTATCGTGTATTTGCTGTCGATGATAAAAAAGCAAAGCCATTTAGAGATGCAGGTTTCGGGACGGTTCTAACACATGTAAAAGATGGTATAGCAAGAGGAACGGGAGTAGTTGCAACTTTGGCAAATGAAAAAGAGAATTTGGTAATTATAAAGGATAAAGCTTCGGCTCATTATTCTTTTAGTAAAGGAACTTCTACTCAAAGTTACCCTAGTTCAATGATGGGAATGATTGCTTTACTTCGTCAAACTTTTTTGGATGCACAATGGTATAAAAATAAACCAGCTGCAGAAGGCTTAAATCTTAGTTTACAATCCTGGAATGAAAATCTTGGTTTGCCTCAGATATTTGAAGCCAATGATAAATGGAATGATTTGAGAGCTGATAGAATCGGCGATGAATTTGGTGTTCAATATATCATCAAATCTGGAGATAATGAATACCAGAGAATTAAAGAAATGAAGAGCTCTAATGCAACTTTTATTGTGCCGCTTAATTACCCTAAAGCTCAGGATGTGGAAGATCCAAACGATGCAAGATTTGTTTCTTTAAATGATATGCGTCATTGGGAACTAGCTCCTACTAATGCAGCGGCATTTGATAAAGCAGGTATTCCTTTTTGTTTAACTACTGCAGATTTACCAGCTGTTAGTCAATTTTGGACTAATCTTCGTAAAGCGATAGAATATGGATTAAGTGAGAATAAAGCGATGGAAGCTTTAACAAAAACTCCAGCAATAACATTGGGAATATACGATAGGGTAGGAAGTCTTGATGCTGGGAAATTGGCGAACTTTTTAATAACTAACGGTCCAATTTTTGAAACAAAAACTGCTATACAATACAACTATATCCAAGGAATTAAATATGCTGTAAAAGAGGATAATTTTATTGCAGGTACCTATAATCTTACCATCAATACACCAGGTGGAGATGAAAAATATACATTAGATGTAAAAAGTACAAGTGCTGTAACAATGTTTGGAAAAGACACATTGAACACAAAATTTAGTCAGGATGGTAAAGAGGTGTTTCTAACTTTTGCTCCTAAACCTATTCGTCAACGGCCAGCAGCAATGCCAGAAGGTGCACAGCGTCCGGGAGGGTTTGGAAGAACGGGTGCTGGAACAGAAGCAGCGTTACCTGTTAATGCTCCAAGACTGAGTGGAATGAGCAGTGGGACTGAGTGGAATGGAACAGGTATTGATTCGTTAGGTAATCCTTTAACCTGGACAGCTACGTTTGTAAAAGCGGCTGATGTAAAAAAAGATTCTGTAAAGAAAAAAGATTCACCGGTAATTGGTAAAGTTGTTTTCCCATTTGAACCTTTTGGATGGGAGGAAGGTCAACAACCAAAACAAGAAACTATTCTAATAAAGAATGCTACTGTTTGGACCAATGAAAAAGAAGGGGTGCTTCAAAATAGCGATGTATTAATTAAAAATGGAAAAATAAGTGCTGTTGGCAAAAACCTTTCAGATGGATCAGCAAAAATAATTGATGGCACTGGCAAACATGTTACTGCCGGAATCATAGATGAACACTCTCATATAGCTGCAGCATCTATCAATGAAGGTGGTCAAAGTGTAACGTCTGAAGTTCGTATAGCTGATAACTTAAACCCCGATGACGTAAATATTTATCGTCAATTAAGTGGAGGAGTAACTACTTCTCATATTTTACATGGATCTGCAAATGTGATTGGCGGACAAACTCAATTAATAAAAATGCGCTGGGGTGCCAATGATGATGATTTGAAATTCAAAGGCTGGCCGGGTCAAATAAAATTTGCACTGGGCGAAAATGTAAAACGTTCTTCGTCTACTTCGGGTAATAATCGTTATCCAGATACAAGAATGGGAGTACAGCAGGTACTAATTGATGCATTTACAAGAGCTAAAGATTATCAAAAAGCCTGGAAAGAATATGATGCGAACAAAAATAAAAAAGGAGTTGTAGTTGTTGCGCCAAGAAGAGATCTTGAGTTGGATGCTTTAGTGGAGATTTTAGAAAAGAAAAGATTTATTACTTGTCACTCTTATGTTCAAAGTGAGATAAACGGAGCGATGGAAGTAGCTGATAAAATGGGATATACCGTTAATACATTTACGCATATTTTGGAAGGATATAAGGTAGCTGATAAAATGTTGAAGCATGGATCTTTTGCCTCTACTTTTTCAGATTGGTGGGCTTATAAAATGGAAGTAGAAGATGCAATTCCTTATAATGCCGCCATTATGCAAAAAGTTGGCTTGACTGTAGCTATCAATAGTGATGATGCTGAAATGGCTCGTCGGCTGAATCAGGAGGCTGCTAAAATTGTAAAATATGGTGGTGTAACTGAAGAAGAAGCATTGAAAATGGTTACACTTAATCCCGCTAAAATGTTACATGTAGACGATAAAGTTGGAAGCCTGAAAGCAGGAAAAGATGGTGATGTAGTACTATGGAGTGATCATCCTTTGGGTATTTATGCAAAACCATTATATACAATAGTAGATGGAACAATTTATTTTGATAGAGAAAAGGATGAATTGTTACAGAAAAAAATAGATGATGAAAGATTGCGGTTAGTTAGAAAAATGAATGGTGAAAAAAGAAGTGGCGGACCCACTATTCCAGCACAGCCGTCCTATCAAATTATGCATTCATGCAGTGACCATGGACATAGCCATGGATTATTGGTAATAGATGCAGACGAAATTAATAACGACTAAAATTACAGATATGTATAAATTATTTTTAATTCTTTCAATTGGTTTCTTCCTTTCAGCAACAGCGCAAGAAACTGTGTTGCCCACTAAACCGCATAAGGGTGTTTCTTACATTAAGAATGCAACCATACATCTGGGAAATGGCAAAGTAATAGAAAATGGGACCATTAAGATTAAAGATGGAAAAATAGAAGAAGTTGGCGCCAATATTTCTATTCCATCTGATAATGATAATGTAGTTGATGCAACGGGAAAACATGTTTACCCAGGTTTGATCCTGGCTACCAGCTCACTTGGATTAAATGAAATAAATGCTGTTAAAGCTACCCAAGATGCAAGAGAGATTGGTGATATGAATCCGAATATCAGATCATTGGTGGCTTATAATACTGATTCAAAAGTTATCAATACACTTCGTTCAAATGGTATTTTGTTAGCTAATGTAGTTCCACAGGGTAGTTTTGTTGCAGGGTCTTCTTCCGTTGTTCAGTTAGATGCATGGAATTGGGAAGATGCTGCTTATAAAACGGATGCGGGCATTCATATTTATATGCCATCCTTAATGTCAAGACCAGGAAGAGGTAGATTTGGTGGAGGCAGCGGACCACAACAACCACCCTCAGATCCGGTAAAGGAGGGGATAGAAAAAATGGAAAACCTCAAATCTTTTTTTAAAGAAGCAATGGCTTATTATAAGGAAGGAGTTCATGAAGAAACGAACCTGAAATTTGAGTCATTAAAAGGACTTTTTAGTAAAACTCAGAAATTGTACATGCACGGTAACACGGTGAAACAAATATTAGTCGCTATCGATTTTGCAAAGGAGTTTGGAATTGATTTGGTTTTAGTTGGTGCCAGTGAGAGTTTTCAGGTTGCAGAATTGCTAAAGAAAAATAATGTTTCAGTTATACTTTCTCAACCACATAGTTTACCAACAGGCGAAGATGATGATGTAGATCAGCCATATAAAACTGCTGCTGCATTACAAAAAGCTGGAGTTTTATTTGCAATTTCTGATGATGACGGTCAAACTCGTGGAAGAAACCTACCCTTTAATGCAGGAACAGCAGCTGCTTATGGATTGACAAAAGAAGAAGCATTAGCTGCTATTACATTAAATGCTGCAAGAATTATGGGCGTAGCAGATAAAACTGGAAGTATTGAAGTTGGGAAAGACGCCAATATTGTTATTAGTGAGGGAGATATTCTTGATATGCGGACCAGTAATGTGACTGATGCTTTTATTCAGGGTAGAAAAATTGACTTGACTGATAAGCACAAATTATTGAACGATCGATTTAATCAAAAATATGATTTAAAGAAAAAAGGGTTTTAATTCTATTTTTCAGATATATAATTATTTAAAGCCGGTTTTTATTTAACCGGCTTTTTCTTGATGATTATTATCATCTAAGTCAATATGTTCGCCGCAAGTAGGACATTCATGCGTTTTTTTTATTCGATTAACTCTAAACTCTTCTAGAAAACCCGCAGTGATTATACCAGCAGGTAAAGCAAAAAAAGCAACTCCAGTAAGCATTATTATGAGTGACATGGTTTTTCCCACTGGAGTAACAGGAACCATATCCCCATAACCAGTGGTAGTTAAAGTGACAACCGCCCACCATATAGTAGCAGGAATACTGCTGAACTTTTCTGCACTTTCTAATTCTTGTAATTTTACTTCGTCTATCGGTATTTGTTGTTCAACTGCATAAATTTCAGCTTTTGCATTTGGATGATGTTCTGCAAAATAAATAGCACAAGAAGCAATGATGACAAGAAATACTACAAGAATAAAACTTAACAAAAGTTCGTTTTTTCTTTTTTTGAAAACATTTGTAATCATCTGAGCGGATTTCATATAGGCTGTTAACCGGAACAACCTGAAAAAACGCATTAATCTTAGTATACGCAATACACGGAGGTCAAATCCAATAAGGACATGTATATAGAACGGGAGAATAGCAAGTAAGTCTATCAGCATTGCCGGAGTTAGCATGTATTTGATCCGGCCCCAAAGACTATGTTTATATTTCTCATCATAATTACTGCTCCATAAACGTAAAACATATTCCACGGTGAATATGATTACTGAAACCAGATCAAAATATTTGAAGAATTGTTGTTCATAATAGTCGTCATGAAAGGAGGGTACTGTTTCCAGCATTACTGCAATTACATTCAGAATAATAAGAACAATAATAAATACGTTGATGATTTTATCCCAACGTTCATCACCAACTATTTCAGGGTGTAATAGTCCGTGTACTTTCTTTTTGGTTACTTTGTACATAGTTTGATTGCTAAGCAGCAATTAAAGATAAAAAAATATAGGACAAACTAATATTAGTTTTTGAAACCTAATGATAGCAACAAGCTATAAACAAAAATCCCCTTCGTTCTTACAAAGGGGATTTTTGTTTATAGAAATAAATAATCTTATTGAGCAGGCATAATATCTTTTGCTAATGCCATAGACCAATCAGCCCATGCTTTTGCTTCTGCTGGATTTGAAGCTAGCTTCATTCCTATGCTTTGTGCTTTTGTAGCCCATTCTTGCATTCCTTTAGAAAGCTCCATTAATTTAGCAGGATCCTTCATGCCGGCTTTGTATTCAGCCATAAATGCACCGTATTCATTTGCAAATTTTTGCACTTCTGGATCAGAGAAAGTTGGAACACCAGCTACTGTTGCAGTAGTAGGTTCAGTAGTAGTAGTTTCTGTTGTCGGTGTAGTTGTTTCAGTGCCTTCAGGCTTTGCTTCGTCTTTTTTCTTGTCTTTACAAGATGAGGCCATAATGCCTACAAGTGCAATGATTGCAAATAACTTTTTCATTTTAATTGATTTTTGGTTTAATTTAATGAAAACGAATCTAAAAATATTTTTTGTAAGTAATGCCTTTTTTTAAATATTCATTATAAATGCCCGGAAAAAAGATTTTTTTATGCGTCTTTTCCGTGACATTGTTTGTACTTTTTACCACTACCACAAGGACAAGGGTCGTTTCTTCCAGTTTTAGGTCCTACTTTTATAGGCTCTTGCTTTTCAACCATTTCGCTTGTTCCTCCTGGTTCAAATCTATCTCTTTCATTAGCTGCATAATCCTGCCCTGCTGCATCTACTTCGTCTTTATTGGCTCGCATTCTGCTCATGTCAGTTTTTTGCTGTCGGCCTTCTTTTAAAGGAGTATTTTCCTGCTGAATCGGAATAGTGGCATGTGAAAGGAATGAAACAATATTTTTATTTACTTCCGTATTCATACTGCTAAACTGGTTATAAGCCTCCATTTTATAAATGACCAATGGATCTTTCTGTTCAAGATAAGCCGTTTGAACGCTTTGCTTCAAATCATCCATCGCTCTCAAGTGTTCTTTCCAGGCATCATCAATTACTGCCAGTGTAATCGTTTTTTCTAAAGAATTACATAGCTCTTTTCCATCAGTACTTAATGTTTTTTCAAGATTAGTTAACACATTTAAATTTTTGCGACCATCAGTAAATGGAACTACAACATTTTCAATATGACTTCCTTGTGTAAGCCTGATATTTTTGAATACCGGAATAGCTTGTTTTTGAAGTTCAGTTTTATGTGCATTATACTTCTCCGATGCTTCAGCATAAAGTTTGTCAAGTAAACTATTTATATCACTTCTTTTGAAAGTTTCTTCTTCGATTTTAGTTTCTAATCCAAAGTTGACAATACAAGCCATTTTAAAACCTTCAAAATCTTCCTGTTCACGATAAGAATCGATTAAGCTTCCTGCAATTGCAGAAAAAGAAGTATCGATATCTAAAGCAAGTCTTTCGCCAAATAAAGCATGATTTCTCTTTTCATACACTGCATTCCTTTGTTTATTCATTACATCATCATATTCTAATAAACGTTTACGGATGCCGAAATTATTTTCTTCTACCTTCTTCTGTGCCCGTTGAATACTGTTGCTGATCATACTATGTTGAATAACATCACCTTCTTTATAACCAAGTTTATCCATTAATGCAGCTATTCTTTCGCTACCAAACATACGCATCAAATCATCTTCCAGGCAAACATAGAATTGTGAAGAACCCGGATCTCCCTGACGACCTGCACGACCTCTTAACTGTCTATCTACACGACGACTTTCATGTCGTTCTGTACCAATGATGGCCAATCCTCCGGCGTCTTTCACGCCAGGCCCAAGTTTAATATCCGTACCACGACCAGCCATATTTGTAGCAATAGTAACTGCACCTGGCAAACCGGCTTCCGCAACAACTTGTGCTTCTTTAGCATGTTGTTTTGCATTTAATACATTATGTGGAATTTTTTTCTGCTGTAGCATACGACCAAGCAATTCACTTACTTCTACTGAAGTAGTACCAACAAGACAAGGCCGCCCGGCATTGCGTAGCATTTCTATTTCGTCGATAACTGCTTTAAACTTTTCTCTTTTTGTTTTATAAACCAGGTCCTGTTTGTCATCTCTAATCAGTGGAAGATTAGTTGGTATAGTTACAACATCTAATTTGTAAATACTCCATAACTCACCAGCTTCTGTTTCTGCAGTACCGGTCATACCGCAAAGTTTGTGATACATGCGGAAGTAGTTCTGTAAAGTAACTGTAGCATACGTTTGTGTAGCCGCTTCAATTTTTACATTCTCTTTTGCTTCTAAAGCCTGGTGCAATCCATCGCTATAACGTCGGCCTTCCATTATACGACCCGTTTGCTCATCAACAATTTTGATAGCACCGTCTATTACTACGTATTCAACATCTTTTGCAAATAATGAGTAAGCTTTTAATAATTGCTGAACAGTATGTATGCGATCTGCTTTTTGAGAATAATCATTAAGAATTGTTTCTTTTAATTGTAGTTTATCTTCTGCAGATTTATCGCTTTTTTCAATATCAGCAAGCTTTACCCCAATATCAGGCATAATAAAGAAATCGGGATCTTCGCCTGTTTTTGTAATTACATTCAATCCTCTTTCTGTTAATTCAACAGAGTTATTTTTCTCATCAATTTTAAAAAGTAATTCCTCGTCAACAACTTTCATATTCCGCTCCTGATCCTGCAAGTAAAAATTTTCAGCTTTCTGCATTTTTACTTTTATACCAGGTTCACTCAAATACTTTATTACAGGGCCATATTTTGGTAAACCTCTATGTGCTCTGAATAAATATAATCCTCCGGTTTTTGGATCATCATCACCGGCAGCTATCAATCTTTTTGCTTCAGTTAAGCAGTTGCGAACAATTCGTTCCTGCTCTTGTACTAGTTGTTGTATTCTTGGCTTATGAATATGATATTGCTGATCATCACCTTTTGGTACAGGGCCAGAAATAATCAATGGCGTTCTTGCGTCATCAATTAATACGGAGTCAACTTCATCCACCATGGCAAAATGGTGTTTACGTTGTACCATCTCTTCAGGCGTATGTACCATATTATCGCGGAGATAGTCAAAGCCAAATTCATTATTTGTACCATAGGTGATGTCGGCTAAATAAGCGTTCCTTCTTTCTTCTGTATTAGGTTGATGTTTGTCGATACAATCAACTCTTAATCCTAACCATTCAAAAATAGTCCCGTTCCATTCCTGGTCACGACGTGCCAGATAGTCATTTACAGTTACGATGTGAACGCCTTCTCCAGCCAGCGCATTTAGGTAAGCTGGTAAAGTTGACACCAATGTCTTTCCTTCACCAGTAGCCATTTCTGCAATTTTGCCTTGATGTAATACAACTCCGCCGATTAGCTGTACATCATAGTGTAACATATTCCAGGTAACTTCTGTACCTCCTGCTACCCAGGTGTTATTATAAATAGAAGTGTCGCCATCTATTGTAATATGTTTTTTGTGTACACTATAGTCTCTATCCATTTGCGTTGCAGTCGAAACTATTTCTGTGTTTTCTTTGAATCGACGGGCAGTTTCTTTAACAACTGCAAAGGCTTCTGGTAACAGATCTTCAAGAATCTCTTCTAATTTTTTGTCTCTATCTTTTTTTAATTTATCCACTTCCTGATAAATGGCATCTTTTGCCATCAGTTCACTAAAAGGAAGTTCTTCTGCAGAATTATTTTTTGCTTTTATCTCTTCATCAATCTCAGAAAGATATTCTTTAATACGATTACGAAATTCATTTGTTTTATTACGTAGCTGATCATTGCTAAGAGAATGGTATGTGTCAAAGAATGCATTTATTTTACCGACATAATGTTCGATTTTTTTTACATCCTTTTCCGACTTGCTGCCACCAAATAATTTTGAAATAAAACCAAGCATGATATAATGAATTTGTTAATTGAGTTATTTAATTTAATAGTTGTCAGTTGAATCAAAAGTTTTCGGTAGAATTGGTTGACAATTTTGACTAGTAAACATTTTATTAGTCAAAAAGAATGCTATAAGTTATTGTAAGCCAATTTGACAGAAATATCCCTGCTGTTCAAGGCGGGCAAAGATAAGTTTTAGTTGGCAGTAAAAAAGGGAGGCTTTTAGGAAAATTTACCGACTTTTTGGCTAATGAATAAACGAGAATTAGCCAATTTTGTCGTTCATTAATGTATCTTTCGGCCATCAGTTATGCGTATAAAAAAAATTAGAATTGGAGAAGTAGCTTTGTTTTTCATTTTTAGTACTTCATTATTATTTACAGCCTGTAAAAACAAGGATAAAAAATTACCAGATTCAAATGAGTTGAATAAAATTTATTTTGATTATAAAATTTCAGCAGAAGAAGGGTATGATAACTTAACAGTTATATTGAAATACAGAGAAGATAATAAAAACGGAGAAGCGATTAGCCCTGAAATACTTCAAAGTGTAAAACTTGACGACGAAGAATTGGCGCCTGATAGCTCAAAAATGAACGGTGTTTATTATGAAGTACAAAGGCCAATAGCCAATTTTTTAGGAAAACATGTAATTACATTCATTACAAAAAATGATGAAGAGTTTAAAGAGGAAATTAACTTTTCTCCAATGGTTTTAGAAACTGTAATTCCGGAAAGTATAAAAAGAGATGATCTTATATTGAATTTTTCAGGGCTGGAAATTGAAGATTACATTAGGGTTTTGCTTACCGATACGTCTTTTTTTGGTGATGGAATAAACAGGATGGATACCATAAGAAATAACCAGTTGATTCTCTCTAAAAATATGCTTAATAAGCTTGCCGATGGACCCATCCTTATGGAATTTAGCCGTGAGTTTGAAAGACCAATAAACGAAGCTTCAAAAGCCGGTGGAAGACTTCGCATTAATTATACACTTCGAAGAGAGTTTAATTTACAAGATTAGCCTGATTTATAATCTTTTAAGTAAAAATCAAACGTTGATAAATACAACGTAATTATTTTAAAACGCTTATGGTATTTTAGCCTCAACACCGTACTTTTGCCGCAATTTAAAACAGGCTATGTCAGGACAATTAAAAGAGGTTCGTAACCGTATACAATCAGTACAAAGTACTCAGCAGATTACAAAAGCCATGAAAATGGTAAGTGCAGCAAAATTGCGCAGAGCTCAGGATGCTATTGTTCAAATGCGTCCTTACGCTCAAAAATTGCAGGAAATGCTGAGTAATATTGTGAGCAACAGTGAGGGTGAAGCCAATATGAAGTTGGCATCTGAACGGCCTATTGAGAAAGTATTGTTTATAGTTATTACAAGTGATCGGGGACTTGCAGGTGCTTTTAATGCGAATACAATTAAGTTGACAAAAGCTACTATTGCTGAAAAATATGCGAGTCAACATCAAAAAGGAAATGTAACGATTTGGAATATTGGGAAGAAAGGATTTGAACATTTCAGCAAAAATAATTTCAAGGCGGATGCTACGTACAAAGATATTTTTCTGAATCTTACATTTGAAAATGTACAGAAAGCTTCAAAAGCTGCAATGATTGCATTTGAAGAAAAGCAATTTGATGTAGTAGAGATTGTATATAGTCAGTTTAAAAATGCTGCTACCCAACGGTTTGAAGTTGAGCGATTCCTGCCAATACCTAAGGTAGAAAAGAAAGAAGGATCAACAAATGCTGATTTCATTTATGACCCTTCCAAGCAGCAATTGATAGAAGAATTGATGCCTAAAATTCTTAATACACAACTTTATAAAGCTGTTCTTGATTCAAACGCTTCTGAGCATGGTGCAAGAATGACCGCTATGGATAAAGCCAGTGAGAATGCCAATGAGTTATTACGTTCACTTAAGATTTCTTATAACAGAGCAAGACAAGCTGCCATTACTACCGAATTAACGGAAATTGTAAGTGGTGCCGCTGCTTTGAATGGGTAAGAATCCTGTTGTTAAAGTGGACTTAGATATACTGCTCATTTAATTTTCTAACATTTGTTTATGTTAAGTGTTGATAATTCTGTTTTCAACCTACTGTTACAGAGTGTACATTCGTTCCATAAATTATATTATAAAACTTACACTCCTTTGCGAGTACAAATAAAATTCCCCATTTGGGGGAAATGGGCATGGAAATAACTAATCTAATACCACATATTGAAGCGTTGATTTTTGCTAGCGATAAGCCTTTGCCGACTTTAGAAGTTACAGATTTGGTGAATAATGCTTTAGGCTTTATGGATGATAAAATTTCGCTTGATCAGGTAGAAGCAGCGTTGGAAGGAATTACGGAGAAATACAGTGCTGATTTTTATCCATTCGAAGTAGTACAAAGTGGTGGTGGCTGGCAGTTTTTAACAAGAAAAGAATTTCATAAAACGGTGGCACAGTTGAATGGAGAAAAGTTTATGAAACGACTTTCCTCTGCGGCCTTGGAAACTTTATCTATCATTGCTTATAAACAGCCTGTAACTAAAGGTGAAATTGAAGCGATTCGTGGCGTAAGCTCAGATTATGCAGTACATAAATTATTGGAAAAGGAATTGATAATTATCAGTGGTAGAAACGAACATGCACCCGGTCAGCCATTATTATATGCAACATCAAAAACCTTTATGGATTATTTTGGTATTAATTCTGCTGAGGAATTGCCTAAAATAAAAGAAGTATTGGCTGATCAAATCATTGAACCAACTGTCATAGCAGATACTGAACAGCCTGGCGAAGAGAAAAGTGAAGACTTTGTGGATGAGGCAGGCGAACCTTTGGCTGTAAGTGATGATGGTGAGCTAATTATAAGTAATGAAAATGGAGAGAACGAGGAGGATTAATTGCTAAGTAATGTTTAAAGATATTTGCCACCGTAAATCGGTGGCTTTTTTTGTGTACTAATTTATACTAACACTTTGTAGTCTATTGCTGTAGTATATTCGCAATTATGCATGAGCAAATTTCTAATGAACAATTACTTGAAGTAGCAAATAAGTTTAGTACACCTTTATATGTGTATCATGCTGAAAAAATAAATCAGCAATATCAAAAACTAACATCTGCCTTTGCAGATATCAATACTACTTTTTTTTATGCCAGTAAGGCATTGACTAATATTAACATTCTAAAATATATAAAAGATATAGGATGTAATGTTGATTGTAGTTCAATCAATGAAGTAAAGCTTGCGATTCTAGCCGGATTTCCTGTTGATAGAATTCTTTACACATCCAATGGGATTGATTTTTCAGAAATAGAAGAGGCTGTAGAAGCAAGAGTGCATATTAATATTGATAGCCTTTCTAATCTTGAAAAATTCGGTAAAAAATTTGGGCACTCATATCCTGTAGGTATAAGAATAAGGCCCAATATTATGGCGGGAGGAAATCTTAAAATAGCTACAGGGCATGATGGAAGCAAGTTTGGAATTCCAGTAGATCAGTTAAGCAAAATTGAACAGTTGATAAAAACAACTAATCTTTATATCAAAACCCTGCATATTCATACAGGTAGTGATATTAAAGATCCGGATGTTTTTGTAAAAGGAATAGAAGTTTTGTTTGAGTTAATTCCTCATTTTCCAGAATTAGAAATAATAGATCTGGGGGGAGGGTTTAAAGTGCCATATAAAGCAGGCGATGAAGAAACAGATATTATTATGCTTGCCAAAAAAATAAAAGAAACATTCGAAAATCATCCGGTTGCCAACGGGAAAAATTTTAAACTATGGTTTGAGCCTGGAAAGTTTCTGGTGAGTGCTTGTGGTAATTTATTAGCGAGGGTAACAGTCGTAAAAGACAATGGAAATACGGTTTTCGCCGCTGTGAATAGTGGGTTAAATCATTTAATTCGTCCGATGATGTACGACGCTTATCATCATATCGAAAATATTTCAAATCCGGCTGGAGTAAAAAAAGTATATACTATAACCGGCAATATTTGTGAAACAGATACATTCGGATCTGACAGAGATATAAATGAAATACGGGAAGGTGATATACTTTCATTTCATAATGCAGGTGCTTATGGTTTTGAGATGGCTTCCAATTATAATTCGAGATTTAAACCTGCAGAGGTATTAATCAAAGATGGAAAAACACAATTGATTCGAAAAAGGGATGAAATGGAAGATTTGCTAAGAAATCAGGTTATATAATCGCCCCCTTCTTAATGTAAAATCAACAGTCTTTAGATCTCGGAACTTGAACTATTATTAAACTTTAGTAAAGTATAAAAAAAGTTTAAAGTCATCAAGTTAAAGAATTTCTTTGCTGATGAAATTTTTTAATTTTCATTAGCTAGGTTTAACAACTATTCTTGTCACTATCTTAGAAGTGACCGGCAAATCTCCAAAACTAGATTCAGTGGAACCTGTTGATTCTGTTGTCATCGTTTTCTCTTGAATAATATTGGTAGCCCTGTTAAGTATAATTTTACCGGTTGTTTTGTTTTTTAAAGTTGTTGTTGTTGGATTACCCATCATTTCCGCATTTGTTACAGAGTTAGAGTTTTCGATAAAATCAATTATGACTGTAGAATCGGTTATGGCTGATAATGTATATTCAGTTTCAGATCTACCTCCATTTTCTTTAATATTGGTTTTCCACTTGTTACCTATTTCTACTGCTGTATCTGGTAAAACATTAAAAAAGCTTCCTTTATTTTTTTGCGGAGGTTGTACAATGTCGGTTACACCTTTTAGCATATTTGTGATGATTGCCATTCTGCTGTCACCTTCTGAAATGACAATTTTTTCTGGAAACGCCATTTTTACAATCCCAGATGGGTTAATAATCATGTCGTACTTTTTATCTAACATATCTTTTACAGGTTTGCCGAAAGATCCTTTCATGTCTTTTTCAATATCAGAATCAAATTTCTGTTTTTGCCCCATTCCGTTAAAAGCAAAATTTACTCGTTTCATTTCGTGGCGAAGCGTAGAATTATCTTCTGTAGTATTAGTAATTGTGTACGAATGGTTAGCATTTGCATCTACTGTAAATTCAATATCCATTCTGCTTGATTTTTGAGAAATAGTTGAATTGGTGGTCATATCAATATTAAATATTTGACCTTGCTCAAATTTTAGAATACCAGAAATTGATTGTGAAGACGTAATGATAGTAGTTAACAAAAAAAGGACACTAAAAATTATGTTTTTTTTCATAATATGTTTTTGAAATAAATAACCGGGAAATAATAATTGTTAAATGTAAATAATCAGCAAATTTGACGATTCTATATCATAATCGTTGCAGAATTATTTAAATTAATTATTAACCAATCACCCTTATCTACCTTTTAATTCGTCTGAACTTACTATTTTTAAGTACATTTTAATTAACAAAATTTACAGCCATGCCTATTAGAATGACAGATGACCCCAATGACCCGAACCAAAACTACGATGATGGTGGCGGAGGCCGTCGAGGCCCTAATTTGCCTGGTGGTGGAGGTGGTCTTTTGTCTTTATTGCCATTGCTACTTAGCTTGTTTAAGGGTAAAGGAATAATATTTTTGCTTGTAATAGCGGCTGGTGCTTTTTTCTTATTTAAGAATGGCACTTGCAACGTAGCTGATGTAGCAAAAAATTTTTCACAAAGCGGATACAATTTTAGTAAAGAAGAATTCAATAAAGCATCAGTTTATGAAGGATTGGAAAATGATGCAGAAAAAAATCCTTTGCCAGAGGCTGTTTCTCTCTTGAAATATGCACCGCAAAGACTTAATCAGGGAGAGCAGGGAAGTTGTGTAGCCTGGAGTTGTGCTTATGCCTCACAAACAATTCTAACTGCTGCTGCAACTGGTGCTGACCCGAATTCAATTCGTTTCAGCCCTTCCTACTTATATAATCAAATAAAATTAGAGGGTTGTCAGGGTTCGTATTTGCAAAGAGCGATGGAGACGATGCGTAGTAATGGGGGTGTTCCATTAAGTCAATATCCATATAGCGATCAGGATTGTGATAGGGTGCCGGGTTCATCAGCTATTCAGGTTGGCAAACAAAATCTTATTCACGGTTTTACAAGAATTACAAATGGTGATAATGTGAATGAAATAAGTGTTCGTGGCATTAAAGAACATTTAAATAAGAATGCACCGGTTGCTATTGGCATGATGGTAGGTCAAAGTTTTATGCAGGAAATGATGGGAAAGGAGCTTTGGACTCCACAAGGTATGGATCAAAGCCAAATGGGAATGGGTGGTCATGCAATGAGTGTAATTGGTTACGACGATAGAAAATTTGGTGGTGCTTTTCAGATTATGAATAGTTGGGGGCAAGATTGGGGTAAAGATGGTGTTGCTTGGGTTCGTTATGGTGATTTTAAAAACTACGTAAGGGAAGCGTATGGAATAGATCCATTACCGAAAAGGAGTAATGTAGCAAACATTCCGTTAGAATGTAGTATTGGATTAGTTAATAATGATGGGAGCAAAAATATACCGCTGAGATTAGCCGCTAGTAATATTTTTCAAACAGCTTCTCCCATTTCAATCGGTACCCGGTTTAAAATGTCAATCGAAAATGCAACGGAGTGTTACATTTATGTTTTTGGCATGGAAACTGATAAAACAAGTTATGTGCTTTTCCCGTATTTAAAGCAGGGAGAAACTGTTTCTAAGCATTCGCCTTATTGTGGTATTACAGGTTATCGTTTATTTCCAAAAAGCCAATCGATGGAAGCTGATGCAATTGGAAACAAAGATTATATCGCTATTGTTATAAGTAGAGATGAATTAAACTATAATGAATTGAATGCCGCCATAAGCCGTAGTAGCCGACCGGATTATGCCGGAAAAGTCAATGAAGCTTTGCAAAGTATTTTAATTACTTCGGCCAGCTATAATAACACTTCTGATGGAAAAATTTATTTTAAAGTTGATGCAAACAATAATAAAGCTGTAGCTTGTATAGTAGCTATAGATAAAATATAGAATATGAAAAAAATAATGTTTTTAATTGTAGTCTTATTCTCAGCCAATACTGTGTTTTCGCAGGATATGAAAAATTTCAAGTTGTATAATCCGGAGGAGAATGCTAAAGAGGTAATTGCGACAAAAGTAAAAGAAGCGAAAAAGTCTGGAAAACATATCCTTATTCAGGTTGGAGGCAATTGGTGTGTATGGTGTGCAAGGTTTAATGATTTTGTAACCACAGATAAATCCATTGATTCATTGGTAAGTGTAAATTATGTAGTTTATCATATGAATTATAGCAAGGAAAATTACAATAAAGAGCTTCTGAAGAAGTATAAGTTTCCGCAGCGATTTGGATTTCCGGTTTTTCTTATTTTAAATGAAGAAGGAGAGTTAATACATACCCAAAATTCAGAGTATCTTGAATCTGGTAAAGGTTACGACAAAGATAAAGTAACAGCTTTTTTTAGAAATTGGAGTAAGAACGCCTTTGATGCTTCACAATACAATGAGAATTAAATGAAACCCAATACAGCTTCTTTTTTAAAGACGATTAACAATTCTTTTAAGTTCAATATGTTTTTACTTACCAAATTACCGGCAGCTTATATTGCCGGTGTAAGGGTAAGAGAAGCGAATGAAGAGAAATGTATTGCTTCTGTTCCTTATAAATGGCTTTCGCAAAACCCTTTTCGTTCTACATATTTCGCTTGTTTGAGTATGGCAGCGGAATTAAGTACTGGTGCACTAGCTATGGCTCATTTATACAAAAGAGATCCACCAGTATCAATGTTGGTTGTAAAAGTGGAATCTGAATATTTTAAAAAAGCAGCTGGTAGAACCTATTTTACTTGTGAAGATGGAGGCCTTTTTGAAAAAGCGATTACTGATACAGTAACTAATGGAGAACCCGTTACAGTAAAAGCAAAATCAGTAGGAAAGAATAAGGAAGGTGATATTATAGCAGAATTTTATATTACCTGGTCATTCAAAGCTAAGAGCAAGCGATAAATTTTTAATGTAAAAAACATCTGATTAATACAGAATAGTACTTAATCATAAGGCATAACAATTATGAAAATAGCATTTCACGGCGCAGCCAGAACAGTTACAGGATCTAAACATCTCATTACTTTAAGTAGCGGTAAAAAAATTTTATTGGACTGTGGGATGTTTCAGGGAATGGGAAAAGAAACACTTGTTTTAAATAACGATCTGGGTTTTGATGCAGCTTCGGTTGATGTAATGGTGCTTTCACATGCACATATTGATCATAGCGGATTGATTCCAAAATTAGTCAAAGAAGGATTTCGTGGAAAAATTTTCTGTACACCTGCCACAGAAGATCTTGCAAATGTATTATTGGAAGATTCGGCACATATTCAGGAAAGTGATGTTCGCTATATTAATAAAAAAAGAGCGGTAGAAGGACAACCTTATGTGCAGCCACTTTATACTAGTGATGATGCCAGAAAAGCAACTGAGCATTTTGTAGCTGTACAGTATAACGAATGGCGAACTATACTTGAAGGAGTGCAGGTTTTATTTACTGATGCCGGACATATTATTGGAAGTGCTTGTGTGCATTTAAAAGTTTCAGAGAATGGTAAAACAGAACAAATCACATTTAGTGGCGATATCGGCAGATATAGAGATATCATTTTAAAATCTCCTCAAGAGTTTGGACAGGCAGATTATATTATAATGGAATCTACTTATGGAAATAGCTTGCATGAAATGCAATATACTACGCCTAATCATTTATTAGAATGGATTGAAAAGGTATGTGTACATAGAAAAGGAAAGTTGATAATACCTGCTTTTAGCGTAGGAAGAACGCAGGAGATTTTATATGCATTAAATCAGTTAGAGCTTGAAAGAAGACTACCTCAAATTGATTATTATTTGGATAGCCCTTTAAGTATAAAAGCAACTGATATTATTAAACGTTATCCTGATTATTTTAATAGAAAAATTCAAAAAGTTCTGGAAGTTGATAATGACCCATTTAGTTTTCCAGGTTTAAAATATATTCAATCTGTTGACCAAAGTAAGATGTTGAATTTTCAAAACGATCCTTGTGTTATCATTTCTGCAAGTGGAATGGCTGAAGCAGGACGAGTAAAACACCATATAAGTAACAATGTAGAAAACAGTCGGAATGCAGTTTTAATGACTGGATATTGCGAACCTAATTCATTAGGAGCAAGGCTGCAATCTGGCGCAAAAGAAGTTGGCATATTTGGTGTATCACATGAAGTAAATGCTGAAGTTGGTTCCATCCGTAGTATGAGTGCACACGGTGATTATGAAGATATGTCACAATGGTTGGCTTGTCAGAACCCTCGTAGTGTAAAACGTCTGTTTCTTGTGCACGGGGAATTTGATGTACAACAAGATTTTAAATCCCGACTCATAAAAAAGGGCTTTGTAGATGTTGAAATTCCTGAGTTGCATTATGAAACTGGGTTATCTTAATCTTCAAAATACAAAAAACTGACAGAGGTATTCTCCTATTTGAACATATTGCTAAAAGATCTATTGCTTTTATAAAATACTCCCTCAAAACGGGAGTATTTTTGTGTTAGAATAGGTTGAAATCCATTATTTTTGCCGCCCGATGCCGGGGTAGCTCAGCTGGTTAGAGCACAGGATTCATAACCCTGAGGTCGGCAGTTCAAGTCTGCTCCCCGGTACATTAAAAGCTCCTAAATGGAGCTTTTTTATTTTTTAAAGCAGAAATTTGAATATGATTTCAATTCGACTTGCTAAACCATCAGATGCGGTGGCTATACTTGATATTTATAGTCCATACATCAAACATACTTCTCTCACTTTTGAAACTGAAGTGCCAACTGAAAAAGCTTTCGCCGAAAGAATTGAAAAATATCTTGAGAAGTGGCCATGGTTGGTTTGCGAAATCAATGATGTGATCACTGGTTATGCTTATGCTTCTTTATATAGGGAAAGATCAGGCTACCAATGGAGTGTTGAGTGTTCAGTTTATATCAAGGAAGAAAATCAACAATCCGGAATGGGAAAAGCACTTTACGTTTCATTATTTGAAATACTTAGAAGGCAAGGGTATAACAATGTTTATGCAGTCATCAATTTGCCAAATGATAAAAGTGTAGCTTTTCATGAAAAATGTGGATTTGCACATTTTGCTACTTTCGAGAATGTTGGATACAAATTGGGCCAATGGAAAAATGTAGGTTGGTGGCGATTAATAATTAATGATTTTTTAATAGAGCCGGCGTCACCTACTTTGTTTTCAATATTAAATAAAGATTTTCTTAAAACATTGCTAGAAGAAAAAGCATTACTTATTAATAAAAGATAAACAATAATATTATTGCTGCGCTTGTAATTTATTAGTTACGGTCACTGTTTCTACTCTTCCTGGATAGATTTCCAAAGCCTTTTCTAAACAATCCATAGCAGCATTTAGCGACTCAAGATTTAGTACATAAGCTAATCGAACTTCATTTTTTCCAAGTCCAGGAGTTCCATAAAAACCAGTTGCAGGTGCCAGCATTACCGTCTGATTGTTTAAAGAAAATTCTTCCAAAAGCCATTGGCAAAATTTATCACTATCATCAATTGGCAATTTTGCGATTGCATAAAATGCGCCGCCAGGGTTAGGGCAAAATACGCCGGGCATTTTGTTTAATCGTTCAATCATTAAGTTTCTGCGACTTAAATATTCTGCCTTTGGTGCTTCAAAATAGCTTTCCGGCAGATCAACTGCTGCTTCGCCCATTATTTGAGCCAAACCAGGAGGGCTTAATCTTGCTTGTGCAAACTTCATTGCGGTATCATACACTGCCTTGTTTTTTGTAACTAATGCGCCAAGTCTGGCACCACAAGCACTGTATCGTTTAGAAATTGTATCCATTAGCACTACATGTTGTTCTAGTCCTTCAAGATGCATGGCACTTACATAGTCGCCATCGTAGCAAAATTCCCTGTAAGCTTCATCGCTAAAGAGATACAAATTATGTTTGATACAGATATCTTTTAATGCATCCATTTCTTCCCGACTATATAGATAGCCTGTTGGATTATTCGGACTGCAAATAACTATTGCTTTGGTGTTGTTAGAAATTACTTTTTCAAAATCTGATATAGGAGGCAAAGCGAAACCAGTTTCAATACTAGAAGTTATTGGAATTACATGTACACCTGCTGCACAGGCGAAGCCATTGTAATTTGCATAAAAGGGTTCGGGAATAATTACTTCATCGCCGGGGTTAAGACAAGAAAAAAAACCAAATTGTATAGCTTCGCTACCACCAGTTGTTATCATGATCTGATCTGGCGTTAGGGATATACCAACACCTTTATAGTATTCAACCAATTTACGGCGGTAACTTTCATTACCAGCACTATGGCTGTATTCCAATGTTGTAATATTTGCGTTTCGCACAGCATCCAGAATGGCTGGCGGTGTTTCTATATCAGGTTGTCCAATATTGAGGTGATATACTTTAACACCTTTTTTCTTAGCTGCTTCTGCATAGGGAACTAATTTTCTTATCGGCGAAGCAGGCATTTGATTACCGCGGTTAGAGATTGTAAGCATTGAACAAAGGTAAGGAGTGAAAGGAATTATTGAGGAATTTGATCTTTTTGATAATTTAATTTGTATAAATTGGTTAAATGAAAAAACCCTTTCGATTTTTCGAAAGGGTTTTTAAAAAAGTTAAGATTCGGATTAGCGATTACCCTTCTCTTTTTTTATATAAGAATCATAAGCCTCTGTGGTTAATACCTCTCCTTTAATATGCACAACTTTTGTAGCATCAATTCCAGCAAGTTTTATAGTTACATCTTTAGAAAATGGAGCAACTGCAGCCGCATTATATTCTACTTTGATCTTACCTGTTTCGCCAGGCATAATTGGTTCAGTAGGCTTTTCAGGTGTTGTACAACCGCAAGAGGCCATTACACTTTCTACCACGATTGGTTTGTCTGTTATATTTTTTACTTCAAATACATAATTAACTGGAACACCCTGCTTTACTTTTCCGAAATCATGAGTTTCAGTATTAACTTTAATTACTTCATCCGCTTTTGGTTGTGCAAAAACACCAAGTGTAAATAAAAATGCTGCTGCTAATAAAATTGTCTTCTTCATAATTGATAAAATTTAAAAGGATTGTTTTTTTAAGAAATCTATAGAGGCATTAGCTGGGGCAGAACCTTCTGGTGCTTTCCATACTGTACCTTTTATTCTTATTTGTTTTGATTGATTAGAATTATATGTTATTGTAATAAACTTGTCAAAAACGCCTTCAGCAGCAGCATTATAACCCACTTTAATCTGGGCAGTAGTTCCAGGTGCTATAGGTTCTTGGCTCCATTCTGGTGTGGTACATCCGCAACTTGCTTGTACATTATCAAGCTTCAAAGCTGTTTTACCTGCATTTTTTATTTCAAAACTGTAGTAAACCGGTTTTCCTTGTGGGATTTTAGAAAAATCATGTTCAGTTTCTTTTAACTGCAGAGGATCCTCAACTGGTACTTTTTGCTGCTCTTGTTTGTTCGGTACATCATGGTCATGGCCTTCATGCCCTGTTTGTGCAGGTAAAATAGTTGCAAAACCAAAAGCTAAACCAAGTAAGATTATTTTTTTCATTAATAAAATTTCGGAGCTAAAAGTACAAAACAGATGCGACATTATATATATCAGTTGCAATCTATTTCAGGTATTTTTTTAAACAAGTAATTCGGCTAACCAAAGTTCTTATTTTTGTGACATGGAGAATACCCAATCAGCAGCCATTTCTGATGAAGAAAAACTCTCTTTTGACCGGTTTCGGGCAGAAGTACTAAAAGATTTTGAAATTGCTTGTATAAGTCGGGAAACCAGTCTTTTAGGAAGAAAAGAAGTGCTTAGTGGTAAGGCAAAATTTGGCATTTTTGGAGATGGTAAAGAGATAGCTCAGATTGCCATGTCCAAATTCTTTCAAAATGGGGATTTTAGAAGTGGTTACTATAGAGATCAGACTTTCATGTTGGCAGCAGGTCTTGCCACAACTGAGCAAATTTTTGCACAATTATATGCAGATCCTGAAAAAACAAGAGAGCCTTTTAGTGGTGGCCGACAAATGAATTGCCATTTTGCTACGCCTTTTGTTGATGAAAATGGAGAATGGCTAGATTTAGCTGAAGTTAAAAATATATCCAGCGATATTGCACCTACGGCAGGACAAATGCCCAGAGCATTAGGTTTAGCATTCGCTTCAAGAGCTTTTAGAAATATTGAACAGCTTCATGCTTTTAAGTCATTGTCTAATAATGGACAAGAAGTTTGCTTTGCTACAATTGGGGATGCTTCTACCAGCGAAGGTCATTTTTGGGAAACAATAAATGCTGCAGGTGTTTTGCAAGTTCCATTGGCCGTTTTTGTGTGGGACGATGGTTATGGTATTTCAGTACCAAAAAAATTTCAAACTACTAAATCTTCTGTATCTGATGCTTTAACTGGAATGCAAAAGAAGGAAGACACCAATGGTATTAATATTTACAAAGTAAAGGGGTGGGATTATGCAGGAATGTGTGAAACATTTGAAGAAGGTATCCGGTTAGCAAGAGAAAAACATATTCCGGTTTTATTTCATGTAGAAGAAATTACTCAGCCTCAGGGACATTCTACTTCAGGTAGTCATGAAAGATATAAGTCTTCTGAAAGACTTGATTGGGAAAGAGAATGGGATGGTATTAGAAAAATGAAAGAATGGATTATTGCAAATGTTTTGGCTGATGAAAGTGAATTGGATGAAATTGCTGACAAAGCAAAAATCTACGTAAAAGAAAGTAAAGCAAATGCCTGGACGAATTATATTTCTCCAATCAAAACACAGGTAACAAGAGCTGTTGACTTGATTGAAGCTATGGCTAATGCATTGCCAGAGAATAAAACGAATTTGAAGAACCTGACAACAGAATTAATTGCTAACAGGGAGCCATTACGTAGAGATGTATTAAAAACATTGAGAGATGCTTTGGCAATTGTTGGCACTTCGGATGTGTCTTTTTGGACGAAGGATTATTTAAATGACTTACAAATAGAAAATGCAAGTCGATATAATTCACATTTATATAATGAAGGACCGAAAAGTGCATTGCTAGTAACTGAAGTAAAAGCAATGTATGAAAGTGAAGCTCCACTTAAAAATGGATTTGAAATATTAAATGGATTTTTTGATGAGCTATTTACAACAAATCCTAAAGTAGTAGCCTTTGGTGAAGACCTTGGTTATATTGGCGACGTAAATCAGGGTTTTAGTGGTTTGCAAGAGAAACATGGCAATCAAAGAATTTTTGATACGGGTATAAGAGAATTAACTATAATGGGACAGGCTATTGGTTTAGCGTTAAGGGGATTAAGACCAATTGCTGAAATTCAATATCTCGATTATCTGCTTTATGGTTTGCAGCCATTAAGTGATGATGTGTCCACACTTCATTACAGAACTGCAGGACAGCAAAGTTGTCCGGTTATTATTCGCACAAGGGGTCACAGATTAGAAGGTATATGGCATAGTGGTTCTCCAATGGGTATGGTAATTAATGCCCTTCGTGGAATGTATGTTTGTGTGCCGAGAAATATGACACAGGCAGTTGGTATGTATAACACATTATTGAGAAGCAATGATCCCGGATTAGTAGTTGAGTGTTTGAATGGTTATAGATTAAAAGAAAAATTGCCTGTTAATTTATTGGAGTTTACTGTGCCATTGGGTATACCTGAAATTATTAAAGCAGGTGCTGATGTTAGTATCGTTTCTTACGGTTCTACATTACGGATTATTCAAGATGCGGTAGCAACATTGGAAGGCAAAGGAATCAGTTGTGAAATAATAGATGTGCAAACATTGCTGCCATTTGATATTCATCATCGAATTTTAGATTCGCTTAAAAAAACAAACAGAATTGTTTTTGTTGACGAAGATGTACCAGGAGGAGCGGCTGCTTATATGTTTAATAAAGTAATGGAAGAGCAGGGTGGGTATAAATTTCTTGATGTTGCACCTAGAACTATAACCGGGAAAGCTCATCGCCCGTCTTATGGAAGTGATGGTGATTATTTTAGCAAACCAAATGCTGAAGATATTATTGCTGTAATCAATGAAATGATGGCGGAATAAAAAGAGAGATTGTTTTGAATTGGATTGCTTAAGGAAATGTTGTACTTTAATTCATAATCAATTCATTCATCAAAATAAACCACTTATGTCAATTGTAAAAGTTATTGAAGTAATTGCTTCTTCAGAAAAAAGTTTTAACGATGCTGTTGAACAAGCTGTAAAGGAAAGCTCAAAAACTATCCGTAATATCGATTCTGTTTGGGTAAAAGATATGAAAGCACATGTAAAAGATGGGAAAATAAAATCCTATGGTGTAATCTGTAAGGTTTCATTCAGATTGGATGGAGAAGAAAAAAAGAAAAAGAAGAAAGACTAATCAGTTAATATCTATTTTCAATCCCATTCTGAATAGTCGGAATGGGATTCTTTATTAACAAAAGCCAATGCCAACACATTTTTTATTTATAATAGATATTTTAGGTACAATATCTTTTGCCGTCTCCGGGGCTTTTATGGCAATGGATAAAAAATTGGATCCGTTTGGCGTATTAGTCATTGCATTTGTAACAGCCATTGGTGGCGGTACGTTACGGGATATTTTAATTGGTAATCTTCCAGTAAGCTGGTTGCAAAATGAAACTGCAACAATTGTAATATTTTTTTCAGCTGTTGTAACAATGTTTTTTGGAAAATATCTGAAACATCTTTCTACAACATTGTTTTTATTTGATGCATTAGGTCTGGGTTTGTTTACTATTGTAGGTATTAAATTAGGTATCAGACAGGATTTTAGCGTTGGCATTTGCATTACTTTAGGTACAATCACAGCCTGCTTTGGTGGAGTTGTGCGGGATGTATTACTCAATAACATTCCTTTACTATTCAGAAAAGAGATTTATGCAATGGCATGTATAATCGGAGGGTTAATATATTTTCTTTTGTTGAAATTAACAGTAGTTGCTGACCTGGCTACTATTTTATGTATACTAATCATTTTTGTAATTCGAATTCTGGCAGTTCGATATAAAATATCTTTACCACAATTATATAATACAACTAGCAAAGAATGAAGCTTGCAATTTACCAGATTGATGCTTTTGCAGATAAATTGTTTACTGGAAATCCTGCCGCAGTTATCCCTTTAGAAAAATGGATTGATGATTACCTGATGCAGCAAATTGCCATGGAAAACAACCTGGCGGAAACAGTTTTCTTTGTTCCGAAAGAAGATGATTTTGAGATACGATGGTTTACACCGGCATTGGAAATTAATTTATGCGGTCATGCAACATTGGCATCTGCTTTTGTTTTGTATACAATTTTGGATTACAACAAGCCTTCCGTTATTTTTCATTCCAAAAGCGGTCCGTTGGTTGTTAGGCTTGATGGCGATTTGTTGAAAATGGATTTCCCTTCCTGGAAGCCTGAAGGAATAACTGAATATCCTGATGAGTTATTAGAATCGTTGGGCAATCCTGAGGTTGCCGGAGTCTTCAAAAACAGGGAATATATAGTCGAATTAAAAAATGAAGATGCAGTTATCTCTTGTAGTCCTGATTTTTCATTGATGAAGAAGTTGGACAAAATGGTCATTATTACGGCACCCGGTAAAGAAGTAGATTTTGTCTCCCGTTTTTTTGCTCCTACTGCAGGCATTGATGAAGATCCTGTTACTGGTTCTGCGCATTCACAACTAATCCCTTTTTGGAGTGAGAAACTTGGCAAAGAAAAGATGCAGGCAAAGCAATTATCGAAAAGAGGGGGCGAACTTTATTGCAAACAAAAAGGAGATAGAGTAATTATTGGCGGTAAATGTGTTTACTATATGAAAGGTGAAATTGAAATATAAAAAAGTTACACCAAAAATCTATTGCTTACTTCCGGTGTTGGTATCATGCAGCTTTCTCTTTTTCCAAACCATTTATAACGTCTTTTTGCAAACCATTTATAAATGGGCTGACTCATGAAGGAAGGAATAATGATGAAAGCGTACAGTGCTTTGGCAGGCCAGTCGAGGTATTTGCAAATTCTTATCGCTGCATTAGCATACGTATAAGGAACCCCTTTATTAATAAATACTATCGTATCTGCTGTTGGTGAAATTTGAAACTGATCTCTCAAGCTTTTGCCAGCTTCCGATTCTAAAGGAGCAAACTTTAAGTTTCCTTTTTTATCATTAAGAATTGCAAAACTTACCATTCTATTACAAAAATTACAAACCCCATCAAAAAGTACGACAGGATGATCAGTAACTGAATTGTTCATGTAACAAAATTACAGTACTACTGTTTGATAGAATTGTCTATTTCAAAGTAGAAAGAAAAAAGGCTTTGAGTAATCAAAGCCTTTGGTAGCCCGTACGAGATTCGAACTCGTATCACCACCGTGAAAGGGTGGTGTCCTAACCCTTAGACGAACGGGCCGTTTTAGGGACGGCAAAGATAGTTGTGTGACAGTTTTTGGCCAAATGTTTTTGACTTAGTTTTTCACAGCTTTATTCAGGCTGGTGAATAAACGATTTTGATCGAATTTCACAATATTCAGCTTGCTAAGTTTTCGTACCTTCGCCCCTCTTTTATCAGCCAGGGCTTTGGCAATGGTTGAATTTATAACTAATAAACTTTAAAATAATGAGTACTGTAAAAGTCGCCATCAATGGATTCGGTAGAATTGGCCGTCTTGTTTATCGTCAGATATATAATATGAAAGGTATTGATGTGGTTGCCGTAAATGACCTTACCAGCCCCGAAGTGTTGGCCCATTTACTTAAATATGATAGTGCTCAGGGGCGATTTGATGCCGATATTAAAGTTTCGGGTGATGCAATAACCGTTAATGGCGATCATGTAAAAATTTATGCCCAAAAAGATCCTTCACAAATTCCTTGGGCCAGTCATGATGTAGATGTTGTAATTGAAAGCACCGGATTTTTTGCTGATAAAGATAAAGCTGCTGCGCATATTACTGCCGGAGCAAAAAGAGTTGTAATCTCCGCACCAGCTACAGGCGATTTAAAAACTGTTGTTTTTAATGTAAACCACAGCATTCTTGATGGAAGTGAAACAATAATTTCTTGTGCATCTTGTACAACCAATTGCCTTGCACCGATGGCCAAAGTATTGAATGATAAGTACGGAATCGTTACGGGCATTATGACTACCATCCATGCTTACACAAACGATCAGAATACGTTAGATGCGCCACATCCAAAAGGTGATTTGCGCAGAGCAAGAGCAGCCGCAGCTAATATTGTTCCAAATAGTACAGGTGCAGCAAAAGCAATTGGTTTGGTTTTACCTGAGTTAAAAGGAAAATTAGATGGTGGTGCGCAAAGAGTGCCAACAATTACCGGTTCATTAACCGAGTTAACTACTATACTGGAGAAAACAGTTACGGTGGAGCAGATTAATGCTGACATGAAAGCTGCGGCCGATGAAAGTTTTGGATATAATGAAGATGAGATTGTAAGTAGCGATATAATTGGTATTCATTACGGATCACTATTTGATGCTACCCAGACAAAAGTGATGACAATGGGAGATAAGCAATTGGTGAAAACTGTAAGTTGGTACGACAATGAAATGAGTTACGTAAGTCAGCTGGTAAGAACGGTGAATTATTTTGCTCAACTGATCAATAAATAATTTTAAAAGAATATGGATACCGCAACAAAAAGTCTATTTGTTGCGGTATTCTGTTTTTAATTCTGCATTGATGAAAATTAAAAATATTGGTGGCTTGTCCGCTGAAGCAATACAAGAAGAAGCAACAAAAGGTGGAAAGTTTATTTATTTCGGATATACTATTTCCCTGATTGTTCTTACTTTTAAAAGGACATCGGGAGTTTATCTGGTGAGAAAAAATGAGAATAGAAAAATGAAAGGATTGGGATTTACTTTAATCTCACTCTTATTTGGTTGGTGGGGAATTCCTTTTGGTCCAAAATTTACAATGGAAAGTATTCGTACAAATATGAAAGGTGGAAAAGATGTTACAGATGAAGTAATGGCAACAGTAGAAGGTCATATATTATTCAAAGAAGCGGAAAGAGAAAATTTAGGTAAATAAAAAAAATAAAAAGTACAAGATGTCTGCATTCAACTCGCATAATTTTAACGGACAAAAAGTTTTAATAAGAGTTGACTTCAATGTTCCTTTAAACGATTCACTTGAGATAACTGATGACAGTAGAATGAAAGCTGCTGTTCCTACTATTAAAAAAGTAATCGCTGATGGCGGAAAAGTAATTTTAATGAGTCATTTTGGTCGCCCAAAAGATGGACCCGAAGAAAAGTACTCATTAAAACATTTAATAAATCATCTTAGTGTTTTGCTTGATGGGGCAACCGTCCTTTTCGCTAATGATTGTATAGGTGAACAAGCTAACCTCACAGCGAGTATGTTGCGCAATGGCGAAGTATTGCTTTTAGAGAATCTTCGGTTTCATAAAGAAGAAGAAAAAGGGGATGAAGGGTTCGCAAAAAAATTAGCTGAGTTGGGAGATGTTTGGGTTAATGATGCTTTTGGTACTGCACATAGAGCTCATGCATCAACTGCAGTAATTGGTAAATTTTTTGAAGCAAATAAACGATTTTTTGGCTTGTTGATGGAAGGGGAAGTCGCAAGTGCAGAGAAAGTATTACATAAAGCAGAAAAACCTTTTGTTGCAATCATTGGCGGAGCAAAAGTAAGTGACAAGATTCTGATCATTGAAAACTTACTGGAAAGAGCAACAGATATAATTATTGGTGGAGGGATGGCTTTTACTTTTATGAAAGCACAAGGTGGAACAATTGGAAATTCTTTATGTGAAAATGATAGATTAGATATAGCTTTAAAAATATTGAAGCTGGCTAAAGAAAAAAGTGTAAATATTCACTTGCCTTCAGATTCTGTTATTGCTGATAAATTTTCTGCAGATGCTGAGACAAGTGTTGCGCCAAGTAACAGTATTCCTGATGGATGGATGGGATTAGATATAGGCTCACATGCTTGTCATCAATTTTCAAATGTGATTAAAGCTTCAAAAACAATTTTATGGAATGGTCCTATGGGTGTTTTTGAAATGCCGAAATTTCAACACGGCACAAAAACAATTGCTATTGCTGTAGCAGAAGCCACACAAAATGGAGCATTTTCTTTAGTAGGTGGTGGTGATTCTGTAGCTGCTGTAAATCAATTCGGATTTGCAGATCAGGTTAGTTACGTTTCAACTGGGGGAGGCGCTATGCTCGAATATTTTGAAGGAAAAACCCTGCCGGGAATTGCTGCAGTAAAAGGATAAATTCTTTAACAGTATCATAAATAATAACATAATCGGTAGAAACAATGTTTTCGTCGGTAATTTTCATTTACCGAAAACAAAATTCATGTTATTTCAAAATTCTTACTTTTACAATCTAATTTTTAAATTAAACTATCATGAAAGGAACTCGTAATCTGACGTTATTAATAATTGGTGCTTTTGTTCTCATTCTTGGAGTATGGGGTTGTAATGGTTACAACGGCGTTGTAAAACAAGATGAGAATGTAAAAAAAGCATGGAACAATGTAAATACTGAATACCAGAAAAGAGCTGATTTGGTTGGTCAGTTAGTAAACACTGTAAAAGGTGCAGCTAATTTTGAGCAAACTACTTTAACCAATTTAGTGGAGGCAAGAGCAAAAGCTACCTCAATAAATTTAACGGCTGATGAGCTTACTCCTGAGAATATTGCAAAATTTCAGGCTGCCCAGGGCCAAATGAGTGGTGCATTAAGTCGTTTATTAGCGGTTGTTGAAAACTATCCTGATTTAAAAGCAACCCAAAACTTTCTTCAATTACAAGGTCAATTAGAAGGAATTGAGAATGAGGTTCGTAATTCACGGAAGAATTTTAATGAAGCAATAAATACTTATAATGTTAAGGTAAGATCATTTCCAATGAATATGCTGGCAGGAATGTTTGGCTTTAAATCAAAAGAAGGTTTCAAAGCGGATGAAGGTGCTGAGAAAGCCCCTAAAGTAGAATTCTAACCAATTAAAAAATGCAGCAACAGAAATTTTCCAAATATATTATTGGAGGAGTTATACTTCTGTTACTTATCATCTATGGGGTAACTACGAATAACTCATTAATACAAAAGAGGGAAAAAATAAATCTTCAATGGTCAGAAGTACAAAATACTTATCAGCGAAGAATTGATCTTATACCTAATCTTGTAAATGTAGTAAAAGGGATTTCTGATTTCGAGCAAACTACTTTGGAGAATATTGCAATAGCAAGAGCTGATGCGATAAAGGGTTTGTCTTCTGGAAATAGTGATATTACTGCTGATACCTATAACAATCAAAAAAAATTGCAGGATAATTTAGCAGGTGCTGCTAACAGGATTATTATTAATATTGAGAAATATCCAACCTTAAAAGGAACGGCAGCTTATGCTGGATTGCAAACACAGTTGGAAGGTACAGAGCGAAGAATAAAAATTGCAAGAAATGATTTTAATGAGGCTGTTGCTGTATACAATAAAAAAGTAAGGAGTTTCCCCTCAAATTTAATTGCAGGATTATTAGGTTTTAAAAAGAAAGAAGGTTTTCAGGCAGATGCTGGA
Source organism: Chitinophagaceae bacterium (assembly GCA_024643655.1). Taxonomy (GTDB): domain Bacteria; phylum Bacteroidota; class Bacteroidia; order Chitinophagales; family Chitinophagaceae; genus JJ008. The sequence continues at coordinate 32,379 of JAHEMM010000023.1, forward strand.
AACGATAAGGCAGTGGAAATAAAATTTAATTAAACAACGAAAAATATTTCTGGTGAATATTTTCCCCTGGAAAAAAAGACAAAAATTTTTCTCCGAAGAAGAAAACAGGCTGATTGTAAAAGCAATCAGACATGCCGAACAGCGCACAAGCGGGGAAGTTCGGGTATTTGTAGAAAGTCATTGTAGCTGGATGGATGCTATTGATAAAGCAGCAGAAATCTTCTTTAAGCTCAAAATGGAAAAGACAGAAGATCGAAATGCGGTTTTAGTTTATGTAGCTGTAAAAGATAGGCAACTTGCAGTTTTTGGGGATGAAGGAATTCATAAAAAAGTCGGTTCAGAATATTGGAATAAAGTCGTTAAAGAAATGCTGTCTTCTTTTAGTAAAAATGATTATGCAAAAGGCATCGCTGAGTGTGTAGTTCAGATTGGAGATGCATTATGCGAAAGCTTTCCGTACGACAAAAAATCAGATAAAAACGAATTGCCCGACGAAATTGTATTTGGTAGATAAAATTCATGAGAAGATTCTTATTTATACTTGCAGTATTTTTTTCTTTTTCTGCCTCAGCGCAGATAAATGAAATTATCTCGTCTCCACCCAAGCCTCAAAAACTGGTTAATGATTATACTAATACATTAACCCCTCAACAAGTTCAGGCACTTGAGACAAAACTTTATAAATATGATGACTCTACTTCAAACCAGATTGTAATTGTTATTGTCAATAGCTTAGAAGGTTATTCAATTGATGATGCGGCTATCGAATTAGGCCGTAATTGGGGTGTTGGGAATAAAAAATTTAATAATGGAGTAGTCGTATTTGTAGCAAAGTCTGATAGGAAATTAGCAATACAGGTTGGTTATGGTCTCGAAGGTGTAATAACAGATCTCACAACTAAAAGTATTAGGGAAAACACAATTAATCCAGATTTTAAAGCAGGAAATTTTTACCGGGGTTTAGATCGGGGAACCGATGAATTAATCAAAGCTGCTGAAGGTAGATACAGTGCTCCTGAAGGCTATCATAAAAAAGGAAAGGGTACAAGTATCTGGACCATTGTTTTCATAATTATTATTTTGCTAATAATTTTTGGTGGCGGTGCAGCAGGTGGCGGTACTTATGTTTCACGAGGAGGGTTTACTGGTTGGAGTGGTGGAGGTTCTGACTGGTCAGGTGGTGGTGGTGGAAGTAGTAGCGGAGGTGGATTCGGAGGTTTTGGTGGTGGAAGTTTTGGTGGTGGCGGCTCAAGTGGAAGTTGGTAAATAATTGGGTGATAAAAAACGCCTTTGTAATCAAATTACAAAGGCGTTTTTCTTTTAAGGAAATTTCAAACTAGAAACCTTTTTTATCAGTTTCAGGCATTACTGATTTAATATAATTTACTAATTCGGCTAAAGCTTTATTGCCAGTATTCTCTTTTGCTTCTTTGTCCTTTTTAGTAAGTAATCCTTTTAATACCATTCCATTGATAAATGGATCAGTTTGATTTCTAAAGCTTTCAGGAATAGCATCTCTGAATTTGACGATCTCTTCCACACCCCATTTTACTTTTTCTGGATTTTTTATTGCATTTAAGTAGGTGCCAAGTGTATTTAAAAACTGGAATTTTCCTTGACTCAAAGGCATCTTTGCAAAATCACCGATTATTTTATCAGCCATACTTTCATCACCTGATTTTACAATTTCGTTCATTATTGCTTCCTGTAAATCCCCTTTCGCAGGCTTATCACTCATTTGTTTCGCAATTGCCGAAGCAACAGCGGCGTCTGTTTTACCCAGTGCCATTAAAGCATTTCCTGCTACAGAATAAGAAGAAT
>JAHEMM010000024.1 GCA_024643655.1 Chitinophagaceae bacterium
AGCAGTTTTATTCATGTGAAAGCATATACAAAATGGATGCTCAATTTTGATTCTGCTTTTATTTATGAAAAAGACCTGCGTATTATTTCTGAAAAAAAATCATCATTTACAACAACTGCTATTTCCCCCACAGTTAATTTTTATCCGGAAGGAGGCGATATCATTGAAGGGTTAAATAATAAGGTAGCTTTTAAAGCCCATGATCAATGGGGAAGACCGGTTAAAGTAAGTGGAGTAATAAAAAATCAAAAAGGCGAAGTATTTGATAGTTTAAAAATACTTCATGATGGAATGGGTACAAGTACTTTATTACCTGAAAAGGGGGAAAAGTTTACGGCTTTCTGGAAAGATGAAAAGGGAAAAGAATATACGACAGCATTACCAATTGTAAAGGAAAACGGCGTTTCAATTCAAGTAACAATAGCTGGAAATAAAAGAAATTTTATTGTTCAAACAAATGAAAAAAATACATCCAAATATGAAAAGGTAAACTTAATTGGCACAATGAATCAGTACCAGGTATTTAACATTTCAAAGACTTTGGTTGCTGGAATGGCGAAAGGAATTATCCCGGTGGGGGGCTTACCTACCGGCATATTAACAATAACCGTTTTTGACAATGACTGGAACCCAATTGCCGAAAGAATAACTTTTGTTAACAATCAGGAATATTCTTTTGCTGCAGAAATGAATGTAGCTCATTGGGGTTTAAATAAAAGAGCAAGAAATGAAATTGAAATAACAGTACCAGATAGTTTATATGCTGATTTTTCTGTTGCTGTTACTGATGCTCAAATAGATGCTGATAGTAGCAGTAATATTATTTCACATTTGTTATTGTCTTCAGATTTAAGAGGTCAGATATTTAATCCATCCTATTATTTTTCTTCAAATAATGAAGAAGTAATACAACATCTTGACCTTGTTATGCTTACAAATGGATGGAGGAGATTTAATTGGAGGGATGTAACGAAAGGGCTTTTTCCCAAGATTAGTTATCCAAAAGATACCGCCTATCTTACTTTAGCTGGAAAAATTTATGGGGTTGCTCCTGGTCGATTAGGAGGTAAAGCTCATATTATATTATTAATGAATCAGAAAAATGGGAAAAAAGTGAATAATGTTCTTGATTTACCGATTGAAAGTGATGGTACATTTAATGACGCATCTGTTATTTTATTTGATACTACAAATATTTATTTTCAATTGTCAAAAGGATTAAATGATGCAACAGTAAGTTTTATGGAAAGTAAGTTGCCGGCATATAAAAACAGAGTTGCTGCATTAGGCCGATATTTTAATAGGCTAGAAGATACTACAGGTTATGCAAGACATTTTTTATTTTCTGATGAAGTAAGAAAGGCAATTCAGCTGGCAGAAGGTAAAATGTTGGAGAATGTGATACTAAAAGCAAAAACAAAGGCACCGATTGAGTTGTTGGATGAAAAATATACATCTGGAATGTTTACGGGGGATGGGTTTAAGTTTGATCTTATAAATGACCCATTTGCTTCATCAGCCATTGATATTTTTTCTTATTTACAAGGGAAAGTACCCGGCTTATCAATAAGCGGAATTGGCCCTAATGCTACTTTGCAATGGAGAGGAGGGTCGCCTGCACTACTCATTGACGAAATTCCCACTGAAATTGATTTTTTTAGTTCTATCAATGTTCGGGATGTGGCATATGTAAAAGTGATGCGTCCTCCATTTCTAGGTGTAGCTGGTGGCGGTAATGGTGCTATTGTAGTGTATACCCGAAGAGGGAATGATGTTAAGAGTGAACCTGGTTATGGCTTAACAAATAGTAAGGTGAGTGGATACTCTACAATCAGACAATTCTCTTCTCCCAATTATAGCAGTTTTGTAACAGCAAACGAAGAGCAGGATTTGCGTACAACACTTTATTGGAACCCTCAGGTAATAACAACACCATTAAACAATAAAGTAAAGCTGACATTTTATAATAATGACGTTTCACAAGCTTTTCGTGTTATTATTGAAGGCATGACTAAAGATGGTCAACTATCAAGGATTGAACAAATAATGGAATAGAAAATATGGCTAGAATAAAATTGGATCTTCATCATATTTATAATAACAGCCGTGCTATTGATGACGCTTTACAAGAGGCATTTGATGAAGCTATAGAAAAGAAGATAAGAGAAGTTGAAATTATTCCTGGGAAGGGATCCGGGCAATTACGTAAAAAAGTTGAACGATTTTTGCAACAGCCACACATAAAAAAGCAATACCATCGGATTGAGAATGACAGTAAAAACTTCGGAAGGTTGTTTGTGTATTTTAAGTTCTAATGTTTTATGACTCCACCATCTTATTTCAATTAACTTCGTTTCTTTTTAAACTAAATAACTTTGCGTTTTACTGAATTTAATTTTCATCCGAATCTTTTAGAGGGTATCGAGGCTTCTAATTATGAAAATGCAACACCTGTTCAGGAACAGGTAATTCCGCCTATCATGTTGGGTAAAGATGTAATTGCATCCGCACAAACAGGAACAGGAAAAACTGCAGCTTTCTTATTGCCGGTAATGAATACACTACTTGCAAACCATGTAGATGGGCAGGTAGGCGCATTGATAATTGTGCCTACAAGAGAATTGGCTATTCAGATCGCACAACATATTGAAGGGCTTTCCTATTTTACTCATCTTAGCTCCTTACCAATATATGGAGGAAATGATGCCCAGAATTTTGTAGCAGAAAAAAAGGCATTACAAATGGGTGCTGACATTATAGTTTGTACTCCCGGACGAATGATTGCTCATCTAAATATGGGCTATGTAAATATGAAAGGATTGCAGTTTTTAATTTTAGATGAGGCAGATAGAATGTTAGATATGGGTTTTCAGGATGATATCAATAAGATCATTAAAAGCCTGCCAACTAAAAGGCAGAATTTGCTTTTTTCTGCAACAATGCCATCGAAGATCAGAGATCTGGCAAGGAAAATTTTACATGAGCCGGTTGAAATAAATATTGCTATTTCCAAGCCTCCCGAGAAGATTATTCAAAAAGCTTATGTCGTATATGAACCACAGAAATTGCCCTTGATAAAAAAAATATTAAAAGAAACCCCGTATAAAAATGCCCTGATCTTTTGCAGCCGTAAACAAACGGTAAAACAATTGACTAGAGAATTAAAGCATGGTGGATTTACTATTGCTGAAATTCATAGTGATCTGGAACAGGCAGAGCGGGAAAATGTGTTAAGTGCATTTACAGCAGGAAGAATTCCGGTATTGGTAGCTACAGATATACTTAGCCGCGGTATTGATATTGATACAATTGATGTAGTTATTAATTATGATGTTCCTGGTGATGGGGAAGATTATGTGCACCGTATTGGACGTACCGCCAGAGCAGAAGCAGATGGTTCTGCGTTTACATTGATTGGTGAAAAAGAACATAATCGTTTTGCTGCTATTGAAAAATTATTAGGAAAAGAAGTAGAAAAAATTGAAGTGCCAAAGGAATTAGGAGAAGCTCCTTCTTACAATCCTAGAACCCGATCCGGATCTGGTAGCAGAAAGCCGCAAAGGAAATTTTACCGGGGAGCTCCTAAACGGAGATAAATCACTTTTCTTTTATCATTCAACACAAAATAAAATGAAACGTAGTCCTTTTGTAATCTTCATTTCTTTTTTATTGTTTTTAGTTTATAGTTGCTCGCAAAGTAAATATGCAACTACGAACAAAAGGTATAAACAGCAGGTAAAAGCTTTTTCTAAATTATTATTGGAATATCCAGTAAAAGATTCTGCTGGTTTATCTTATGCTGAAAATTGGGTCGGCACCACAAATCTTTCTATGCGCAGAGCCAATTTTGTAGTCATTCATCATACTGCACAAAATAGTTGTGAGCAGACGCTCCAAACCTTTACGTTGCCACGTACACAAGTAAGTGCACATTACGTAATTTGTAAAGATGGAACAGTGCATCATATGTTGAATGATTTATTAAGAGCACATCATGCAGGAGTTAGTAAATGGGGAAATACAACAGACCTCAACTCTTCTAGTATCGGTATTGAATTAGATAATAATGGATTTGAATCTTTTTCTGAAGCTCAAATGAATAGTTTGATAACGTTATTGGGTCGTTTAAAAAAAGCATATAGTATTCCTACATCAAATTTTATTGGTCATGGTGATATTGCACCTACAAGAAAGAATGATCCTAATTGGCGATTTCCCTGGAAATCATTAGCTGAAAAAGGATTTGGTTTTTGGTATGATAACCCGGAGAATATAGTTTTACCTGTCAACTTTAATCCCGTGCAGTCGTTACGTATAATTGGTTTTGATACAAAAGATACAAATGCCGCTATAATCGGATTTAAAAGACATTGGTTACAGGATACGACAAAAGGTTTGAACGAGGCACAGCAAAAAATACTGTATAAACTTAGCCAGAAATATCAATGATCTTGCCATTGCTTTAAAGAACTGTCTCTTACATTATAATCATTTTTAATGGTGTCTAATAGTAGGATGATTTAAAATATTGATATGACTGCAGAACATCAGCGACTTGAAGTTAATTCAACAAAATCTGTTCCCCTTGTAAAATGGGGACCTTATCTTAGTGAGAGACAATGGGGAACTGTAAGAGAAGATTATAGTGTACATGGAGATGCATGGCATTATTTCCCTTTTGAACATGCACATTGCAGGTCTTATAAATGGGGTGAAGATGGTTTGGCTGGCATCTCCGATTTTTTTGGAAATCTGTGTTTCTGCGTTGCTTTATGGAACGGAAAGGACCCAATATTGAAAGAAAGGTTATTTGGTTTGGGCAATCCTCAAGGCAATCATGGTGAAGATGTAAAAGAAATGTATTATTATCTTGACAATCTGCCTACGCATTACTACATGCAGTATTTGTATAAGTATCCGCAACAATTATTTCCGTATGAAAAACTTCGAGAAGAAAATAAGAAACGAAATTGGTCTGATACTGAGTATGAAATTTTGGACACAGGTGTATTTGATGAAAATCAGTATTTCGACGTATTGGTTACGTATGCAAAACAGAATGCGGAAGATGTCTTTATAAAAATTGATATTACAAACCGCTTCAATAAAGCAGCTGCGATTACCGTTTTGCCAACCCTTTGGTTTTATAATAGATGGAAAGATGATTCCCTAAAGGAAAAACCTTCAATTGCTTTACTCAGTAAAACTTCGGTAAGAACAGAACATGAAAGGCTTGGTAATAATTATTTTTATTTTCAACCGGCGGATAACATATTTTTTACAGAAAATGAAACAAATACTGAAATTATAACGGGTGAACCCAATAAAAGTATTTTTGTAAAGGACGCTTTTCATAATGCTGTAATAGAAGGAAAAAATATTGCAGAGCTTTCTAAAAGAAAAATGGGAACAAAGTTTTCACCTGTTTATAATCTTAAAATAGAAGGCAGCGCTACTTCTACAATTTATTGTCGTCTTACCAGCAAACAATCTGACAACCCTTTTTTTAATGGGTTTAAAGAAATATTTTCTTCACGCAAACAGGAAGCAGATGATTTTTATGCAGCAATTCTTCCAAAGGGTATGAGTGAAGATATGGCGCAGATTCAGCGTCAGGCTCTGGCTGGGATACTTTGGAGCAAACAGTATTATCATTTCGATGTAGAAAATTGGCTTTCCTCTTCTGATGGAATAACTGAGCCTAGTTTAATAAGAAAGACAGGTCGCAACAATGATTGGAAGCATTTAAAAAATCAGGATGTGATAATGATGCCAGATAAGTGGGAGTATCCATGGTATGCTGCATGGGACCTCGCTTTTCAATGCATTTCAATGGCTGTTGTTGATCCCACTTTTGCAAAGCATCAGTTATTGCTTGTTATGAGAGAATGGTATATGAAGCCTGATGGACAGCTGCCTTCTTACGAATGGAATTTCAGCGATGTAAATCCACCTGTTCAGGCATGGGCAGCAATGCAGGTTTATAATATTGAAAAAAAGCAGAAAGGAAAAGGGGATGTAGTTTTTCTGAAGAAAGTGTTTCAGAAATTATTGATAAATTTTACCTGGTGGATTAATAGAAAGGATATCAATGGTAATAACATATTTGAAGGAGGGTTTTTGGGTTTAGATAATATTGGCGTGTTCAACAGAAGTTTTCACTTCCCGGGAGAAATACAATTGGAACAAGCAGATGGAACAAGTTGGATGGGTACATATGCACTTGACATGATGGATATGGCAGTAGAAATTGCTATTCATGACCGATCGTTTGAAGACATGGCTACAAAATTCTTCGAACACTTTGTTTTAATTGCTGAGTCTCTGAATGAACATGGTTTATGGAATGAAGAAGATAAGTTCTTTTATGATATCCTTTGCGTTACTGGCGCAGAACCAATCCCATTGCGAATTCAGTCGGTAGTAGGTGTTACATCTCTTTATGCAGTTTCTACAATCAGTAAAGCAATTTTAGAGAAGCTTTCTGATTTTAAGAAGCGAACTTCATGGTTTGAAAATTTCCGAAAGGAGAATAATAAATTTTGGCCCAATGAAGAAAGAAGTAAAGATGGCGAAATACTTTTATCATTAGTCCCAAAGGAAAGATTGATTTTCTTATTGGAAAGATTGTTAGATGAATCTGAATTTTTATCCAATGGAGGAATCAGGGCATTATCCAAGTATCATGAAAAAAATCCATACTCTGTAACTGTTGAAGGGCAGTTACATACTATAAAATATGATCCGGGTGATTCAACATCTGACATGTTTGGAGGGAATTCTAATTGGCGGGGTCCCGTATGGATGCCAATTAATTTTTTAATCATACAGTCAATCAGAAAATATGGAGACTTTTATGGTGATGAGTTGATGATAGAATTTCCCAAAGGGTCTGGGAAAAAAATGAATCTTTCTCAAATTGCAAAAGAGTTGACAAAAAGAGTAATTAGTTTATTTGAAAAAGATGCTGATGGTAATCGCCGATTATATGGGGATTATAGTTGGTTTTATAAGCAACCAGGAAATGAGCATCTTGTTTTATTTTACGAATATTTTCATGGAGATAATGGAAGAGGTTTAGGGGCCAGCCATCAAACCGGTTGGACCGCTTTGGTTGCAGAATTGATTAGTGAATATGGGAATGAATAATTGAAAATTTTAATGTAGTTCTCCTGCCTGTTCGTGATCATCATACTGTTCCCGTAATTTTATTAACTCTTTTTTTAATGCATAAACAATTGTAGCATATGTTGGGTTCTTTACTAAATTATTCTGCTCATTTGGATCAGCGATCAAGTCATATAACTCCCATTCGTTTACTGTATAAAAGTAGATGAGTTTATATCGTTCACCCCGAACAGCAAGATGTGGAATAACAGTATGATCTTTTACAAATTCATAATAATGATAGTATAGATATTTTCTATCCAATTTTTTTTCATTGTTGGTTAATATTGGTTTAAGACTTATGCCGTCCATCCAATCAGGAATAGTAATATTTGCAATATCAAGAATCGTTGGTGCATTGTCAATATTCTGAATAAGTGAGTTATTAATTGAGCCAGCTTTAATTTTTCCAGGCCATTTAACAATGAAAGGAGTTTGCATAGAAACATCATATGCAAACCTTTTATCAAACCAGCCATTTTCTCCTATATAAAAACCCTGATCGCTGGTATAAATTACAGCTGTGTTATCATTCATTTTTTTCTGATCAAGGTAGTCTAATATTCTGCCAACATTTTCATCAATGGAAGCAATACATGCAAGATAATCTTGCATATACCATTGATATTTGTATTTGAGTAATTCATTTCCTGTTGGCTTTAGTTGTTGCAATAATTTTCCCCGTTCTGCATATATTTCTTTATAACGATTTCTTTGTTCTGCAGGGACTCTTCTAAAAATGGCATTATAATAAAGTATCTGTGTAGAATCTGGTTTATAAGCTGGAATATCCATTAAGTAAGCTGGATCGACTTTCAGATCACTACATAATTGCATGTCTCTTAGTATACTCATAGTTTGAATATTCCATGCTGCCCCTTTATTTATAGTATCGACATAAAGTGTCAAGGGTTCTGCGAATGTTTTTTTATGATATTCTTCTAAATGGTTTAGTTTGGGAAAAAAATAACGATGCGGAGCTTTGTGATGTAGTAATAACATAAATGGTTTTGTCTGGTCTCTTTGCTCCAGCCATTTTATTGTTTCATCTGTAATAACATCTGTGGCATACCCTTCCTGGGTAATAGTATCACCAGTCATTTCGATTATTCTTGGGTTGACATAAAGGCCTTGACCGGGAAGTATCTTCCAGTAGTCGAATCCTGAAGGATAAGAATGTAAATGCCATTTGCCAATTACAGCAGTTTGATAGCCTGCTTGCTTTAAAATTTTTGGCATTGTTGAACGGGAAGAGTCAAATTTGGTGCTATTATTTTTTACACCATTTTTGTGTGAATGTTGACCCGTAAGTAATGTTGCTCTAGATGGAGAGCAAATAGAATTACCAACAAATGCATTTGTAAATAACATTCCCTCATTTGCGATCCTATCAATATTTGGAGTTTTTATAAGGCTCTTATTATAAGCACTTATGGCATCATTATCATGATCATCACTCATGATATAAATAATATTGGGGCGTTGCTGTGAAAAACCATTAATTGAAATAATAATTAAAAACAACAACTGCTTCATAACTTTTCTTTATAGAAAGGTACAAATTGTCGTGAAATATAATGGGAATAAAAAAACCGGCAATTAATTGCCGGTTTTTTTATTTTCAACTTAATCTCTGATAATTATCGATTTATTTCTTCGTGGAGGAACCCTATCCCTTCGATTTTCTTTAATAATACGAATTACTTCTTGCCGGAATTTATCTTCATATTGAAAAACTCTGTTAGCTCTTTGTTCATCCATTATTTGTTTAAATTCTCCACGATAACGTAAACGTAGTTCGATGATTTTTTGCTGAAGAATTAACCTGTCTCCTTTATTTTGTCTGTGAGTAATAGTAAAATCTTTTAAGTATTTGAAAAAAACCGGAGAGAATTTTTGAGCTTCACTTTTTGATAAGCCAAGATTTTTTTGAATATATTGCCTCATCTTGTCAGCAATCTTACCGTTATCCTGTCCTCCATCATCATCTTGTGAAAATCCTACCATAGAAGGAAGCAGACATAAAGTCAATATGTAAATCCACTTTTTCATTTCTAAATTAGTTTAGCAATAAAACAGCCTGAATGTCTTCAGATTGTTCCTGAAAATCTTTTAATTCTGCATCTGTAATATCAAGTAACAAATCCTGAATTTCAACTGATTTGTTATTGGGTTTGGACTGTGCAGATTCTTTTCCGGTTAATCCCGTATCAATAAATTCAATCAAATCGTTTTGTTCTTCTACATTCATATTTTTAATATCCTTGGTAATATTCGCCATCACTTTACTACCAGGTTCTACAGTAGAATTGGGTTTGCCAAAATATAAAAAGCCAGATAAAACAATCAAACCAGTAACAACAGCGGCAGCGGCATAACGGTACCATTTACGGATGCCAAGTGAAATGATTTTTGCAGACGTTTTGTTTTCCTCTGCAACAACATCTTTTGTGAGTGTATTAAAATAGCCGTCCGGAACAGTAAATGGCATTTCTTTCTTCAAACTACCAAGCAATGGCGACAGTGTTTCCAACTCTTCTGTGGCCGTCAAATAATCATTGCTATTGCGAATTATATTCATTACAGTTTCTGGCAGATTATTAAAATAATCAGTTGGCACTGTGTAAGGCGATTCTTTAGAAATACTATTTAAAATTGGAGAAACTGAATCATCATTTTCTAATAATTTGATCCGATCTAACACCTGTGCAGCTAAACCTTCAAAATAACCCACAGGAACGCTATAAACATTTTGTTGATTTAAATTGATAAGTGAGCTGTTTAGCTCTATTAATTCTTGTAATATGTAGTCTTTTTGTGTCATTTTGAGTAATTCTGCTTACTCTCGTAAATCCAGAACTTTAATAAGATGGTTTTTTGGCCTAAAAGTTTAATGATTTAGCATATAATCTTCAATTTTTTTAACGGCATGATGATAACTAGCTTTTAATGCTCCTTCACTTGTTTCCAAGACTCTGCTCATTTCCTCATATGGCATCTCCTCATAATATCGCAAACTAAACACAACTCGCTGTTTTTCAGGCAACTCCTGCATTGCTAATTGTAATTTCCATTCTAATTTTTTGGCATCAAAATGTTGGTCTGCCTTTATTTTGTTACTTAAGCCACTTTCCACATCACTTAGGCTTACTGAAGATTTTTTCTTTTGTTGATCCAGAAAAGTAAGGCTTTCATTTGTAGCAATGCGATAAAGCCAGGTATATAGCTGACTATCTTCACGAAATTTTTCTAGACCCTTCCATACACGAATCAAAACATTTTGAAGCACATCATTTGCATCATCATGCTCCACCACCATTCGTCGAATATGCCAATACAGTTTCTCCTGATATTTTTTTATCAGGCTGGTATAGGCTTTCTCTTTCGTAATCGGATTACGAAATTGTTCAAGCAATTCAGTATCGCTAATTGTTGATGAAGACATTAATCGGGGCTTTGGTTCTATTAGAATAATGGATTATCAATATGTTTAAAATCTTTTATGGAAATAAAAATAAAAAAGCAGGTTCAATAATAAAAGAACCTGCCATAATACTTTAATACAATCTTTTAACTGTTTTTTTTGCGATTTATTGCTTTTTCGGCTGAAGTAACAATATCAGTTACATCAAGACCATATTTTTTAAGTAATTCGACAGGCTTACCACTTTCTCCAAATGTATCTTTTGTACCAACGTATTCGATCGGAATTGGGAAGTTTTTAGAAGCACATTGGGCAATCGCATCGCCCAAACCGCCAATAATATTATGTTCTTCTGCTGTTACAGCACATTTTGTTTTCTGAATAGATGCTAAAACTGCTTGTTCGTCTAATGGTTTAATGGTATGAATATTTATAACTTCTACACTTATTCCTTTTTCTTCTAAAATTACTCCAGCTTGAATAGCATTCCATACTAAATGGCCACAAGCAAAAATGGTAACATCAGTTCCTTCTGAGAAATATTGAGCTTTACCTATGATAAAATCTTCTTCCTTTGTAAAAATTGGCCAGGCCGGTCTTCCAAAACGTAAATAAACAGGGCCATTTGTTTCAGCAATCGCTTCAGTTGCAGCTTTGGTTTGTGTATAGTCGCAAGGAACTATTACCGTCATTCCCGGTAGCATTTTCATTAATCCTATATCTTCCAGAATCTGATGCGTGGCGCCATCTTCACCCAATGTAAGACCTGCATGTGAAGCGCATATTTTTACATTCTTTCCGCTATAAGCGATGGATTGACGAATTTGATCGTAAACTCTTCCGGTAGAAAAGTTTGCAAATGTTGTTGTGAAAGGGATCTTTCCACCTATCGTCATTCCAGCCGCTATTCCCATCATATTTGCTTCAGCTATTCCTACTTGAAAAAAGCGATCAGGAAATTCTTTCATGAATTGATTAAGCTTAAGCGAACCAGCCAGATCGGCAGTAAGTGCCACTACATTTGTATTTTTTCTGGCAGCAGCAACAATACCATCACCAAAACCACTACGAGTGTCTTTATTACCGGTTGATTGAATTTCCTTTAACATGATAAATTATTTATTGTCGCAAAAGTAAGGGATAGGGATGAATGCTGAAAAAGCCAAATGTGAAAAATCAATTTAGTTCTCCAGGTTGACTTTTAAATACTGTTTCATCTGCCTTTAATAGTAATTCCCAACGCCAAGCGGTATCCATTATTTCATCTATTGTAAATTTTGGATTCCAATTCAATGTTTTTTTAGCCAGATCGTTATTTGCAAAAATAGCTTCTACATCTCCGGACCTTCTTGGGCCTATTTCATAATTTAATTTAACGCCACTTACTTTTTCAAATGCATGGATAGCTTCTAATACAGTAACGCCATTTCCGCTGCCTAAATTGAAAACTTCACATTGCGTTTTATTTTTTTCCTCTTCAAGATATTTTAATGAAAGTGTATGTGCAGTAGCCAAATCACAAACATGTATATAATCTCTGATACAAGAACCATCTCTTGTTGCATAATCTGAACCATTTACAAGCATTTTTGGAATCCGGCCTGCGGCTGTTTGTGTTATTGCAGGAACCAGATTTTGTGGTTTGCCCAATGGCATTTCGCCGATTATGTTTGAAGGATGTGCCCCAGCAGGATTAAAATAACGTAAGATGATTGTTTTTAATCCGGAACTTTTGGCAAAAGCAGCAACAATTTGTTCTCCCATCTGCTTTGTTAATCCATAGGGTGACTCAGCTTGTTGAAGAGATGTATTTTCTGTAACAGGAATTTCTTTTGAATTACCATAAACCGTACAGGAAGATGAAAAAACAAAATAAGGTGTTTTAAATTCCTGTACACATTTTAAAAGATTGACTAAAGAGGTGATATTATTTTCAAAATAAAGTAAAGGATTTATCACCGATTCTTCTACAGCTTTATAAGCAGCAAAATGAATGACTCCTATGATGTCAGTATTTTCTAAGAAAATAGCAAATAAATCATCATAATTACAGAGATCAACTTTGTAATTTTTAATTTTTTTGCCTGTAATTTGTTCGATTCCTAATAATATATTTGGGTTTGATCTTGAATTATTGTCAACAGAGATAACTTCATACCCGGTTTGTATCAAATCCACAATTGTATGTGAACCGATATAACCACAACCACCTGTTACTAAAATTTTACGCATAAAAAATCCTGACAAATGTCAGGATTTTTATTTTAATGAGATGCAGTATTTCTAAAAAAGTATAACTATATGATAAACACCAGCAGCTAATAAAGCACTCACTGGAATTGTTAATATCCAGGCCCAAATCAGACTAATAGTAACTCCCCATCTTACTGCCGATAATCTTTTGGTTGCGCCAACCCCCATAATAGCACCTGTAATCGTATGTGTCGTGCTTACGGGAATTTTTAAAGCTTCAGTAAGAAACAAAGTAACAGCACCGGCACTTTCTGCTGCTACTCCTTCAAATGGTGTAACCTTTGTTATTCTGGTTCCCATAGTTTTAATAATTTTCCAACCTCCACTCATGGTACCTAATCCAATGGCTGCATAACATGCTATAGGAACCCAATTTGGCATTTGGCTAAAATCAGATATTGTACCACCTGCAATTAATGCTGCAGTAATAATTCCCATCACTTTTTGTGCATCATTACCTCCATGTCCAATACTAAATGCGGCGGAAGAAATAAGCTGCATTTTTTTAAACCACTGATTTGACTTATGTGCATTCAAGCTGTTTAAAAAGAATGTAAAAATGGCCATAATGGAAATAATAAATGACAAGAGTATCCACTTAAAATTTTTCCCATACATTAATACTTGCATAAATTTCGAATCGAATGCAGTAAGATAATTTGAGGTTATTAATTGATCTTTTAATTGACCTTCTTTGTTTTTTCTGGAAACTGTGTAAGTAAATTCTTTATTTATTTCAAGTTGTTTTAGTGCTTCATTTAATTGATCTGCTGTTGCAACTTTATTGCCATTAAATGCAGTTAGAACATCTTTCTGTTTAAAACCCATCTTTTGAGCTGTACTATTATTTGGTACTTTAGAAATAACAACAGTCTCGTTTACTGTTTTAACTTCCATACTGGTAAGATCTAACGGTTGAGTTTTTAACGTTGAAGCAAGAAATATTACAACACCGGTTAATATGGCAGTTGAAAAAACTTTTGGCATATGTCCCTTTTTAAAGGAGCTTAAAAACCAAAGGGATATAATAAAAGCCATGATCATTCCAACAAGCGGCGCTAGAATAATAAAAGCAGCAGTTTTTAAAACAATTGCAGAGTTAATTGCACTTATACCCCCACTTGCAACAGCCGCACCTGCAAAACCGCCAATTAATGTATGAGATGAGGAAGAAGGAATGCCAAACCACCAGGTTAAAAGATTCCAAATTATAGCTGCAATTAAACCAGAAAAGATTACAATCATCATGTTGCCTTGTACAATTTTATCCGGATATACCGTTTTTGCAACTGTATCAGCAACTCCATGATCTTTGAAAATAAAATAGGCGACAGAATTAAATAATGCTGCCCATAAAACCGCCTGAAACGGCGTTAATACTTTTGTAGATACTACTGTAGCAATCGAATTGGCTGCATCATGAAAACCATTAATGTAATCAAAAATGAGAGCCAGCGCTATTATAGTAATGAGAAAAGGTGTCATAAAAAATAGATTAGTAAATGTGTTAACCTGCCTGCCGGCAGGCAGGTGTTGGAAAATGAAAAACAGTTTGAATATTAACTGGTCTCATGTTTTGATTAAGCGTATTTAATAATAATAGACTCGATCACATTGCTTACGTCTTCACATTTATCAGTTACGATTTCCATTACCTGGTAAATTTCTCTTTTTTTAATTACTTCTTTTGCATCTGGCTCATGTTCAAATAATTTCTCAATACTAAAGTCAAAAATATCATCACCTTGATTTTCAATACTGTTGATTTTAACCAATGCTTCAGTAATCCCACGCATATTTTTCATGTCCCTTAGACCTTTTACAGCAATCTGTACCTGTTCTGAACCCCGTTCAATAAGTTCTGCAAATTTTTGCATACCTGTATCATTTGGGTTTACATGGTAGAAATTTATTTTTTTACCCGCAGCATAAATATAATCAGCCACATCATCTAAAGATGTAGCCAGTGAATGAATATCCTCACGGTCAAAGGGAGTAATAAAATTTCGACCTAATTCTGTAAATAAATTATGCGTTAAGTCATCATTCGCATGTTCAAGATCTTCTAACTGTCCGATTAGAACAGTTCTATTATTAAATTCAGGTTCGTTAACAACATCTTTAAGCAGGCTACCCATTTTAGCTACATTATTTGCTACTTTTTCAAATAGCTCATAAAAAACTTTGTTTTTGGGCATAAAGATTTTGAGGAATGATTGTAGTGCCATTGGTTGTTGGTTTATTTGATTAAAAATTTAATTGAGCCTGTAGGCGCATAAAATTACCCGATTGTAAATTGTTTTTTAGTTTAGAATCTTCAAAACGCCTTTTTGAAATTACGTAAGATGCCGTTAATTCAAAATATTTATTTAGTTGCCACTCTAATCCTCCCTCAAATTCTCTTACTTCATACCTTCGGGCATCCAATTCATGCTTTTTAGCTCCATTGTATTTTTGTATCCTTGCAAATGGGTAGAAAACCCAATCTTTCTTACCATAAATTTTCATTGAAGCGGTTATATAACCTCCATTTAAAGATTTTGTTTCAATTGAATCACTAACTGGATTATATTCAGGTCCTTTTCCCCAATTATATTCTGCTTGAATGCCAAAAGGTTTGGGGTATAATACGAAACTGGTAGCAACTCGTTGATCTGTATATTCGAAACCAGGCGCACCTTTTACGGTACTAGTTCTTTGTTCCGCTGGTAATACATATTTGCCTGTATAAGCTTGAATTCCAGGTTCAATTATTTGCTCACCGATTTCTATCGGATAACTAAATCTGGTTACAATATGCAATGAATTATTTTGTTCAGGTTTGTTTGCTGTTTGGCCATTATATACACCAAATGCAAATACACCATAATCTCCAGAACCTTTTAGGTTATCTCTAACTAATGAAGTGAAAAGTGATCTTTTTTCTTCTGGCGCCCAGAAAAAAATTGCACCAAGGTCCCGTTCATTTGCTAATGCACTATTCAGCCCGTCATTTCTATCAAGGGGTAATCTGTTTTGGCTACTTTGCATATTCTCAAAACCAAAAGGTATTTTACTTTGGCCAAGTCTAACCCTGAATTCACTTTTCTTATCTAACGATAAATCTATAAAAGCATCTTTTAACTGAAGAATATTCAAGGTAGTTCCTGTACTACTAGCAAAATCTGGTTGTATATAAAAAAAAACTCTTTTATGTATATAACCGCTTATTTTAATTCGACCTCTTCTAATTATGATGCCACCATTTTTGCCAATGGATTTATCACATTGCTCACATTTCAAATTTTCATTTGTTTCAAAAAGCCTGTTATATCTTACTTGCACATATCCTCCTATCGAAAAATTATCATACCATTTTTTCTTTTCACCTCTTTGTGCTGTAGAAATTACTTCATTTTTTAATGTATCCTGTCCTATGATATCTATACAGGAGAATAACACCATTATGGCAGTTAGGCATAGTACTCTCATAAATTTGATCTTTAATTGCTTGACAAAAGTGAGTTTTAAAGTGGTCAAACAGGAATATTCAATATTACCAAATTGTTAACTCCTAAAAAGCCCCGATAAGAATACCGGGGCTTTGCAATTAAAGATAATTTATGCCTTATCTGAGGCCATTTTTTCGTAATAACTTATTACGAATTGCAAAAATTGAATAACAGTATTAACTCAATGTCAATATCATATTAAGCGTTTGTTATGAATTTGTAAACAAATCCTTTTTTTAGTCTATAAAAAGTTTCGTCACAATTGCTTAACATAGGAGTAACATGTAATTAATCTTGCAAACCCACCTTTGCCCGAAATAACTAACTATGATTTTCAGGCTTCGAATTCTTTTAATTATTCTATTACTTTCATCTGTATTTTCCGTCCAGGCTCAAACACAAGCAATTAAGTTAGCTGGTAAAGTGATGAATGCAAAGAACGAGCCTTTGCAAGGTGCTACAATTTTAGTAAACGGAACTACCACTAAGACCCTTGCGGATATTGAAGGAAAGTTTTATTTAACGATAGAAACTGGTAAAAAATATGCTTTGACAATCTCTAATACAGGTTATCAGACAAAGGAACTTGTTGGAATTGAAGGGATGTTGAATCAGGAAAATTATTTAGAAATTGTATTATTAGATCAATCTGCTATGGAAACAGTTGTTATTAAAACAACATCCAGAAAACAAGAAAATACATCAGCATTACTTTCATTTCAAAAAAATAATACCGCACTATCTAGTGGTTTGGCTGCTGATTTTATTCGTCGAACACCCGATAGAAATACAGGTGAAGTACTTAAAAGAGTGAGTGGAGCAAGTATTCAGGATGGTAAGTTTGTGGTGGTTCGTGGTTTAAGCGACAGATATAATTCTGCTGTAATTAATAATGCACAATTTCCTAGTACAGAGCCAGATAAAAAAGCATTTTCATTTGATGTAATTCCATCCTCACTAATTGATAATATTATAATAAATAAAACAGCTACTCCAGAGTTACCTGGTGAATTCGCTGGAGGTCTTATACAAATAAACACAAAGGATGTTCCTACAAGAGACTTACTTACATTAAGTGTGTCTTTGGGTTTTAATACACAATCTGTATTTAAAGATTTTACAAGCAATAAACGGAATGGTATTGATTTTTTAGGATTTGATGATAAAACGAGAGGCTTGCCTTCAGGTTTTCCAAAAAATCAACAAGAATTCAGAAGTGGTTCTACTGAACAAAAAATTGCCTGGAGTAAATTATTGAATAGTGATGTGTACCGAGAGGTAAACAACAAGGCAATGCCGACTCAATCCTATAGCCTAACCTGGGGCAAGAGTTCAAGGTTTAAAAATGGTGGTGTGTTAGGAACTATCGTTTCATTACAATATCGAAATAGCATGTTGCAGTATGATGTACAAAGAAGATTACATGAACAAACCGGAGACGAAGTAGTAGCATTAACAGATAATCAGTATAAGTACAATGTAAATGTTGGAGCATTGGCTAACATATCTTATGTAAAAGGGAAGCATAAAATATCATTCAAAAATTTATTCAATCAGCTTTTTGAAGATAATTACTATACAAGAGGAGGTTTTAATAACGATAGGATACAGGATATAAATTTCCGTTCTTCCGTTCTAAATCAGCGTTCATTGTACAGCGGCCAGTTAGAAGGTGATCATCAACTTACAAGCAGTGGAATAAAGCTTAAATGGAATGGGAATTTTGCTTATAACTGGAAATCTCAACCCGACTTACGTACAGTTTCATACAACAGGCCAAAAGGAACAAGTAATCCGTTTGAATATAATGACGATGATACCCGCCGTTTTTTTAGCAACCTTGAAGATTTCAGTTATGGTGGTAATGCAAACCTGACAGTCCCTTTCACTTTTAATGGAGATAAGCAAACATTTAAAGCAGGTGGTTCTACATTGATTAGAATTAGAAACTTTAAAAGCCGAATTTTCCAGTATCAGCCAGCTTCGCCTACACAGTTTGACAATACAAAAGTAATACTTCCATTTGATCAGATTTTTGCCAATAGTAATATTGCAAGCGACGGTTTTGTACTAAATGACTTTACCAATAATCAGGATAAATATTATGGTGTTTCTATTTTGAATGGAATGTATGCTATGCTAGATAACAAGTTTGGAAATAAAATAAGATTAGTTTGGGGTGCAAGAGTTGAGAATTTTCAGCAATTCCTGACAACAAAAGATGTAACCTCAAAAAGGGTTATTGTAAATACTGAGAAATGGGATTTATTACCATCTTTCAATCTTACATTTTCACCTAATTTTAAAAACAGTATTCGAGTAGCAGGAAGTCGCACTGTAGCAAGACCTGAGTTTAGGGAAATTGCACCATTCTCGTTTTTTGATTATGAAGCAAACTATGGCGTAAACGGAAACGTTGATTTGAAAAGAACATCAATTCTAAATGGTGATATCCGTTATGAATTTTATCCAAAAGGTGGAGAAGCAATAACTTTAGGAGTCTTTTATAAATATTTTGATTCGCCAATTGAATTACGTTTAGACCCTTCAAGTGTATTGGATAGAAGAAATTATGGGTATAGCAATGTAAACAATGCATATACTTTAGGTGCCGAGTTTGAAGTAAGGAAAAAACTTGATTTTGTAAATGAATCATTATCAGATTTTAGCGTTTTTACTAACATTACATATAGCTTTTCCAAAGTTACTTTAGCTTCTATTTCAGCAGGTGGCCAGTCGAGTTCTGTAACTCGTCCATTACAAGGACAATCACCTTATCTTATAAATATTGGTTTACAATATAATAGTAAACAAGGCGGAGTAAATGGTTCATTGTTATACAATAGGGTTGGACAGCGCCTTTCTCTGGTAGGGAATCAGGACTTTGCAGATATCTACGAAAGGCCCCGAAATCAAATGGACTTTCAAATAGCAAAAAAGATTATGAAAAATAAAGGCGAGCTAAAACTTACCTGGGCAGATATATTAAACAATGCATTTTATTTCTACGAAAATGTAGACACGAAGAAAAATTTTAATAATGGTAATGATAGATTATTTAATTCATATACACCAGGTTCAACTATCTCTATTGGTTTTACCTATGATTTTAATATAGGAAAGAAATAATTCGTTTGTTCGTACAAATCAATAAAAAATAAAAAATAATATGAAAAAGATCCTTTTTGGTACGCTGGCTTTAATTACACTTTTTAGTGCTACCTCATGTATAAAGGTAAATTTTGATGAAGATGGAATTGTAACTACACCAGGTACATCAGGAAATATTATTTCAGGTGTTATTTCTTCTAGTAAGTTTTATGCTAAGGGAAAGTGGATATTGAAGGGATATGTTTACGTAACAAATGGTGCTATAGTAACTTTTGAGGCAGGTAGTGTAATACAAAGTGATGTTACAGAAAAAGGAGCTTTGATCATTGAAAGAGGGGCTAAAATAATCGCTTCAGGTACTGAGACATCACCAATCGTATTTACAAGTGGGAAACCAATTGGTTCAAGAGCTCCTGGTGATTGGGGAGGTATTATTTTATTGGGGAAAGCACCGACCAACCGTCCGCTTGACCCTGCTCCGGTTATTGAAGGTGGTGTAGGTCGTCAATACGGTGGTACAGATCCATTAGACGAAAGTGGTATCCTTCGCTTCGTTCGTATTGAGTATGCAGGGATTGCAGCAGAGCCTGGTTCTGAAATAAATGGATTAACGTTAGGTGGTGTTGGTTCAGGTACAATTTTGGAAAATATTCAGGTTTCATTTGGTAATGATGATGCATATGAATTTTTTGGTGGCACAGTAAATGCAAAAAACCTGGTTGCATTTGCAACTGCTGATGATGATTTTGATTTTGATTTTGGTTATACCGGTAAAATTCAATTTGCAGTTTCTTGTCGCAAACCAGACTTTGTAGATGCTGGAGATGCTGGAAATGGAATTGAGTGTGATAATGATGGTGC
Organism: Chitinophagaceae bacterium; assembly: GCA_024643655.1. Classification (GTDB taxonomy): domain Bacteria; phylum Bacteroidota; class Bacteroidia; order Chitinophagales; family Chitinophagaceae; genus JJ008. The sequence goes on from JAHEMM010000024.1 coordinate 20,308, forward strand.
TTCATCTTTAGCTACGCCAAGAACAAAGCCGCAACTAAGTAATTTTACAATCATAGGCCCAAATGATGCACCAGGAACCGCTGCGAATCATAATTTCTCTAACAGATGGAGAAGGTCTGCACAATTTATTTTGCGCAATTCTATTTTAATGGGACATCCGGATGCTGGTTTTTCTACAGAGTCAGATGCAACTTTGAATGATTATTATGTAAATAATATTTCTGAGTTTAAGAATAATCTTGTTCATGCAAGTACCTTACCTTATAAAACTGCTAATGCTGCAATAGCTACGAATGCACAAATTCAAACAAAAGCAGAAGCTGATGGCTGTATAACTTTAGCTAGTTCCGCTGCAGCACAATTAACAAGCCCGTTTTATTCCACTAACCCTAACTTCTTGCCAGTAACAGGTTCACCTGCACTAAGTGGTTCAAGCTTTACTGGTATGAATGCATTCTTTACCAACACAACTTATCGAGGTGCTTTTGGAACTACCAACTGGACAAACGGTTGGTGTAATTGGGATCCACAGAATGCCGCTTATTAATAGTACTAAAATATAATTCTAACGTCCTGATTTATGCAGGACGTTTTTTATTTTGTTTAAAATAACTATGCGAAAAAATATCCAGATAATTGTTATTACTTTTTTCTTCATTATTAGTTGTAAAGAGAAAACTGTTAAAAATGTGCTGCCAGTTTTAGTAGAGGCCGATAGTGCGATTATTATGTATTACCATGTTAAGGGGAATCCTCGTTTTTTTAATATGAAAAAAGTAATAGGGAAGAATCCTTTGCCATTAATTAATGCAGATGCAAATAATAGTATTATTGAAGCTAAAAATAATTGTATAACAGAAGGGAAAATATATTTCTATGGTAAAGTTGGCGCTGTGGAAACTATTTATTTTTCCCGAGATCCGGATTGTATGACACTTTCCTTTATTAAAACAGGCGAAAAATATTTTACAAAAATGAATAAGGCAACAAAAGCTTTACTGGATAGTCTTGAAAAGAATGTAATAATATTGCCAGGAAGAAAAGAATAAATTTTATTATCTGGGTGGAGTGTATGCATACACTATCTGGTAGCTTTCGCCTATAAGCGAAGAGGAAATTTGACCCATGGGGAGATCCTTTTTTTGAGGAGTTGGTTCGCAAACTGAATACTTTTGCCCATTGTATACAATTGGTTTGCCAATTGGCTTATTGAATCTAATTGCAATGGTAACATGTTCGGGATATGCTAGTACAATCATTGGGAGATTGTAAATCTCTTTTACAAGAAAAAAGAAAAGTGCAGCCCTGTCTTCGCAATCACTTTGCTCATATAAAAGCGTTTCTTCTGGCGACATTCGTTTTTCATTGCCGAATATTTCACTGTCTGATTGAAATAGGAATGCATATCTGGTAAATCGCATTAAATAATCGATACCGTTTTTTGTATTCATTCCCTTAATATTTTTCTTTAATAAAGGGATTAAAGAACTATACGTTTCTTTACTAAGGGGTATATTAAAGTATGATTCATAATCAACTACCGGATAATTTGCAAAGATTGTTTTGATCTGTGAATTCAGTTTCACTTTAAAGTGATAATCGTTTTCGTTATAACTGAATTGAAGGTCTTTTTCCTGATAATCAGAGGAATTGAATACTGGTAAACGAGTTATCTTGTAAGAGAATCCATTTTTTGTATTTGAAGACAGAAAAAAAACCTCTTTAAAATTTCCATTCTCAACGTCAACATTATAACCGTAGTCATGATAGTTCAAACAAACATATTGTTTGTTATTTTTAAAATAGGATGGTATATTATAAATGTTCTCATCTGTTTGAATATAGAATAGTAATTTATCTCCATTGGTTTTTAATGTGGCATCATAACCAGATGCAATAAGTAGAAACCATTTATACAAAGTATATCGATAATAATTGTCGCCTTTTGGGCTTATGATTTGGGCTGTTTTTCTAATTAACTGATAAAATAACCAGTCATCAAGTTCAAACTGTTTTTTATATAAAACTAAAGACTGTACAAGTGAAGTTGAATTACTTATTGAAATATTTTTTTGAAAAGACTGAATTGATTCAATATTTAAAGGTTCTTGAAAGTTGATAATAAATGAATTATCTAGTGCCAGATTAATTCGATTGCCATAAAAATCAAAAGAAACTGCCGTAGCTGGAGGTTGTCCAATTGAAATCTTGGGTGAAAAGCTTATAAAAAGCAAAAAGGTTAATATGACATATTTTGTTTTCAAGGTAAGTAACCAATTTAAAACTACTAAAAATTAACAATAAGATAATATTAAGTTTTTAAAATAATAGCTATCCCCTCAATTTGCTTCTTTTTTTCATACATTTTTACGAAAAAGACTGATTTTCTTTATGGTATAGAAATTTGAAGCATAAATAAACAAAAGGGGTATAATATTTATTTTAAAAATTATAGCAGAAAAATGGAGTAACAATTTGATAATATAAAAAAAAGGATAAACTTACCTTTCTTTATTACTGACCTGAATTGCTTATGACTATTATCATTTTCATTGTAATTGTATTATTTATCCTGGCCATTACAGACCTGATTGTGGGTGTAAGTAATGATGCCGTTAATTTTTTAAACTCTGCAATTGGTAGTAAAGTAGCTTCATTTCGTACAATTATTATTATTGCTGCTGTTGGGGTAATTCTTGGTTCTGTATTTTCAAGCGGAATAATGGAAATTGCCAGAAAAGGAATTTTTCATCCAGAATACTTCACATTAGACAAAGTCTTATGGATTTTTCTGGCTGTAATGATGACAGATATTATTCTGCTCGATATTTTTAATACACTTGGTCTACCTACATCCACTACCGTTTCAATCATATTTGAATTATTAGGAGCTGCACTTGTAGCGGGAATATTGTTTTCTATCGAAAAGCAGGAGCCTGTTTCTGAGATGATGAGGTACATTAATGCTGAAAGTGTGCTATCTATAATCACTGGAATTTTCCTTTCCATAATTATTGCTTTTACAATGGGAATTCTAGTACAATATTTATGCAGATTAGTATTTACATTCAATTATGAAGAGAAGCTAAACAGATTTGGGGCATTGTTTGCTGGCGTTGGTATTACAGTTATTTTTTATTTTTTGCTGATTAAAGGTTTAAAAGGAACCACATTACTTAAGGCAAGTACAACTCAATGGGTACAGGCAAATACGACTTTATTATTGGGTGTACTCTTCATTAGTGGAACTGTTATTTCTGGATTATTACAAAAGCTAGCTAAGATCAATCCTTTAAAAATAGTAGTATTAATGGGTACCTTTTCATTGGCGATGGCTTTTGCAGGTAATGATCTTGTTAATTTTATTGGGATACCCATAACCGGATTTTTAGCCTTTGAAAACTGGCAATCAACAGGTATACCTGCTAACGAGTTTTATCAGAACTATCTGGCCAGTAATGATGTCATTGTTCCAAATTATATGTTGCTTATTGCAGGTATTATTATGTCATTAACTCTTTGGTTCAGTTCTAAGGCCAGAAAGGTTACTGAAACAGAAGTAAATCTTGGAAGTCAGAATGAAGGTGACGAAAGATTTCAACCAAATGCAGTTTCCAGAAGGATTGTAAAATCATCACTTATGCTGGGAAACTTTTTCTCTGTTATTATACCTAAATCAGTTAGAGATTATTATGATTTAAGTTTTCAGAAAAGTAAATTAAGGCAGGCTACTGTAATTTATGACAGACCTGCATTTGATATGGTAAGGGCTTCAGTGAATTTAGTTTTGGCTAGTGCATTGATTGCTTTGGCTACCTCAATGAAATTGCCTTTATCAACTACATATGTTTCATTTATGGTAGCCATGGGTTCTTCTTTGGCAGATAAGGCCTGGGGTAGAGAATCGGCAGTTTACAGAGTGGCGGGGGTATTAAGTGTGATAGGTGGCTGGTTTGTTACAGCAATAATTGCATTTGCTGTTGCAGGTCTATTTGTGTTTATCCTAATTAAAGCTAAGCTTATTGGTGTTATAATACTATTGGTACTAGTAGGGTTATATATGCTTTTTTCTCATGTACTTTTTTCGAAAAGGGAGAAAAAAAATAAAATGGATGCCGCTAAGTTTAATATGCTACCGGAAACCGATCTGGATATTTATACAGGTAACAAAAAAATTGTAATTGAAAACCTTACAATGCTGCTTCGTTCTTATAATACAGTATTAGAAGGGTTGAAAAACTATGATGCCGAATCCTTAGATAAAGAATATAAGAATCTAAAAGAGATTGAAGCACATGGATTCAAGCTCAGAGCACAAAGTATTAGATTTATTAAAAATCTGGAAGCGAAAGGACCCGCACCATCACAAATTCTATTGTACAGTAGTGATTTACTTCAGGATATTACATATTCTACAACTGCAATGGGCGAAGAGTCGCTTCATTATATTCAAAACTTACATAAAGAACCGGGGAAAAATTTTATCCGCATTACGGAAGAACTGAGGTTTAAAATGAATGCATTTTTTACCTTGGCAATTGATGCACTAGAAAAAGATAATTTCGATAAAATGGAGGATATCCGTATTGCAAGAGATGATGTAAGGGAATATATTAATCAGCAATTGGATCTTCAGGTAAAAGTTATTCAAAAGGAGAAACCAGGTACTAAGCAGGCCATTCTTGAAACGAATATTCTCCTTCAAAGCCGTGATATCTTAGCGGTCTTATTAAGAATAATGAAAATGTATAGGAAATACATTAAAAAGAAATAGCATTAATCTCTTTATGCATATTTGTAAATGTTTATTTTCGGTTCGAGTAAAAAAATAGCTATGCGTTTTCTTCTTCCACTACTAATGATTATTTCACTCTTATCTTGTAATGAATCTTCGGAATTAGAAAAGCAGCTTTCTGGTTGTGATAGTCTGGAAATTAATTTTAATGAGTCTGGAACAAATAGAATAATGAAAACGGTGACTACTACAGAAAAAAATGCCATTAAAAAACTGATTCATTTTGTAAATGGCAACCCCTCCACCGCAAATCAATGTAATTATGATGGGAATTTGATGTTTCATAGAGATGGCAAATTGATAGGAGATTTTTCCTTTAATTATACTGGCGATAGTTGCCGATATTTTATTCAGGAACAAAAGGGTTCGTTATTAAGTTCAAAAATGAGTAATGAAGCGGTAACTTTTTTAAAAAGTCTCGCCGAAGGTAATAGCTGGTATTAATCTTATTTTGTATCCAGTGTAAACCCAACAGTTGTTCCTATATTTTCTTTACTTCTAACATGTATAGTTTGACCATGAGCTTCAATTATATGTTTACAAATTGCTAATCCAAGACCACTACCTGTCACATCAATACTACGACCTTCATCAGTTCGATAGAAGCGTTCGAAAATACGGGGAAGATACTTTTCGTGAATGCCTATTCCGTCATCAGAAAATTCAACTAAAATATGTTTTCCATCTGTGTTATACATACTGGCAGTAATACTGCCATTTATTTTCCCATATTTTAATGAATTCTCAATGAGATTTGTAACTACTTGTTTAATTTTCTCTTCATCAGCAAAAACAGTCAATGGTGCTTCACAACCTTTTTTTATTAAGCATCGAATATTTTTTTCTTCTGCTTTTATTGACAAGCTTTCATAAACATCTTTAACCAGATCTTGAATTACAAATGGCTGTTTGTATAAAACAAGTTCGCCACGTTCAAGGCTTGAAATCTCATCCAGGTCATTTAACAAATTACTGAGCCTGTCTACATTTTTCGAAGCCTTCTCTAAAAACTTTTTATTGATTTCAGGGTTTGCCATAGCCCCTGATAATAAAGATTCTATATAACCTTGAATTGCAAATACAGGTGTTTTAAATTCATGAGAAAGATTTTGAAGGAATTCTCTTCTAAATTGTTCATTCTGTCGAAGCATTTCGATTTCTTTCTTATTTTCTTCTGCCCAAACTTCTACATCTTCTCTTACTTCATCAATACTTTTTTTTGGCAGCACATATTTGTAGTATGTCTCTTCTTTTTTTGATGCTTTTGTCTGATAAATAAATTTATAAATAAGCTTTATTTTCCGATAAATAAATCGTTCTAAAATAAATGCTATAAGGAAATAAGTACCACAAAAAAGTATAATAAAAGATCCAACAGCCCAAAGCCAGCCATCTTCTATAAAATATACCAATACACTGATTGGTAAAGCCAATAATAAAGCAGTTATAACTGCTAATTGCTTTGGGGTAACATTTTTTGTGGAAAACATAAAGCGAAGCTACGGCTTACAAATAAAGATTGAAAAATCAAAATCTTCAATGGTTTCTGGAATATAATTACAGTTTATAATTCAAACTTATAGCCAACTCCTTTTACTGTTGTTATGCAGTCAATACCAATTTTTTGACGAATTTTTCTAATATGAACATCAATTGTTCTGTCACCTACAATTACTTCTTTGCCCCAAACTGCGTTTAAAATTTCATGGCGAAGAAAAACCCGACCCGGTTTTAATGCCAATAAGTATAATAACTCAAATTCCTTTTTGGCAAGAATTATCTCCTTTTCATCCACTTTAACAATAAAACGTTCTGGGTCTATAACAAGGTTCTCAATCGTAAGAATTCTTAATTCTGTTTTATCTACCCTTCTGAATAGAGCATTCACACGACTGATTAATACTTTTGGGCTGATTGGCTTGCTGATATAATCATCGGCACCTGTCTCAAGGCCTTTTATATGCGTACCCTCATCATTTACAGCAGTTAGAAATATGATTAGCGTTTCATTGAATGATGCCTGTCGTCTTAAAATAGCACAAACTTCCACCCCTGTTTTATTGGGCATCATTACATCAAGTATGATAAGGTCTGGTTTATGGAGACGGGCTTTTTCCAAAGCTTCATCACCATTTTTCGCTGTCACAACCTTATAACCTTCATTTTCAAGGTTAAATTTCAGGATCTCAAGGATGTCCGGTTCGTCATCAGCAATCAGTACTATCCGGGCTTTTGGTTCCATGTAGGTTTGTTTTTTGCAAACCTAATGGGAAATAGCGGAGCAGTGAAATCTTGTAGCATTTGTTTGCCTAACCTTAATAATAACATAACATAAACAGGACGAGTTTTGGAAATATTGTAAATTTTAGCAGTTATAGGCATCTAAACTTTAAATAAATCCGTCATTTCTATATTTAAAGAGTAAAAGCCTCATTTAATAATGCCTTAGTAACTTTGAGTTTTAAACCTTATGATGAATTTGAAAAATAGCCTTTCACTTAGTTTTTTTCTACTACTAGCAAATATTATATTAGCGCAAGGGGTAAGTATTGCAGATACGGTAAAAATACCAAACACCTATAAGCCGGAATTCAGAAGACAGTTGAATCATGATAAAATTGATGAAGAGCAACGAACTATTCTGGCGTCTGATGGTAAAGCCGATAATTTTTTTAATACATCAAAGATTGATGAGGTTAATTATTTTGCAACACAAGCACTAGTACAAAAAGTAGACAATCTTCAATTTATTATTGAAACGGACACTATCCTTGATCATAGGTTAAAGGTTAACTATCTCTATGGCCTTGAAAATGTTTTGAAATATTTTTCTGTTGCCTGGAAACAGAATTCAGAAAAAAAAATAAACCCCTCTAACTTGCCGATAATCATTAATGCTTATGAGGAATGTATAGAAAAAGACAAAAAAAAGGAATCAATAGAGTCCGTTATTAACAGACTACCTTATGATGCCGGTAATACAATATTGGCAGCAAGAATTTTTGACAATAATAAGGGGTATGACTTGTCAAAAAATAATTTGGTGTTGAAATATTGTTTATTACATCCTTCCAGGATGTTGGCTACACTAAAAGATAATCCCAAAATGCCTTTTACTGATAGCCTTGTGCGATCAATTGATAAAAGAAAATATGCCAGACAGCTATACGATTATTCACAAGCAAATAATTATCTGGGATCTATTATCAGAAATATCAGAGATGATCAATTTATCAAAACAATCGTTGATATGGCCAAAAGTAAAAGTGGCCAGCAATATTTTCCTTTCCTTGATAATATTGTAAATGGTAAATTAACTATTGGAGATATAGATGAAGCCAAAAATGATTCATTGCAGTATTATAGATTATTAGTAAAAACACAGATGGAATATGCACAAAGGGCAATGAATAAAGACACTGCATTTGAATACAAATCTCTTGGTATACGATTGGAAGATAAAGCCAAATTAAATTTTGTAAATGTTATTAATGGCTTGCATAATGAAAATGCAGAGTTCAGGTTTAGAAGTATCCAGCCATTGACGGCAGAAGAATTATATTATCTGGCAGTTTCTTCAGATGGCGCTATCTATACATCAAGTTTTGTTAAAGGAATTTTTCCTTTAATGATGAAAAAGATAAATAACCGCGGCGATTCATTATTAATGAGTCTGCATTTTGATAAATACAGAAAGTTTATCAAAATGGCTGCTGGATTTAATATGTTAGATATATTTCTGAAATCATTTCCAAAAAGTAATGACCCCGAATTTGAAGACCCGGCAAATACTTTAATGAGAGCTTTTGTAAAAAATCTGGAAAGATCTGAGGGTATTGAAGATGGGGTTGATGTTGCCGATTCATATGCAAGTATAGCTGAAACATTAAAACCTGTTGCTGACCAGATGCTGAAAAACATTCAGGATAATTATCAATCTAATCTGGCTCAGAATAATAAAAAAGGGATTGCCATTTATAATATTTTAAATAAACTTTTTCTTTCTGCAGATAGTGTTCAAAAAATTGATCTGACAAAAGAGTTAGGCATTCCACCAATTTATGAAGTACCTTATTCTGCACTTACTTACAATACAAATAATCAGGTAGCTATCCAGTTGTTTATTTATGGAGACAAAGATGGTAGAGGTCTTTTCCCAAGCTTGATTAACATGTTTAATAATTCAAACTGGAAAATAGATGGAAGTAATAAACAATGGGTAACTATTACAGCCGCTAATGGGATGCCTGTAACATTATATATGAACAGACCATTGCCCGAAGAAACAAATGAAGATGCGGTTGCACAAGAAGCATTGTGCAAATACCTGGCTGCGAATAATATTATTCCAAAAGTAACAATTAACCGGGGGCACAGCTATAATGCACCCTATACAATTGAACAAATGTCAACTGCTTCCAAAATTGTATTTATGGGGTCATGTGGTGGCTATCGATCAATACATGATATATTAGTAAAAGCGCCGGATGCACATATTATTGGAACAAAGCAAATAGCAGATGCTCCGGTTAATAATCCATTCTTAAAATTAATAGCCGAAAAATTAAGAACTGGAAGCAATATAGAATGGATCCCTTTTTGGAAAGAACTTGGCAAAATGGCTACTGACAAAATCTTTGATGACTATGTGCCACCACATAAAAATCTTGGAGCACTTTTTATAAAAGCATATAATCTGGCAATGGGCGGAGACGAAGATGATAATCAATCTGATTAATCGCTTCCTTCTTTATAAATTTGCGAATGTCTTTGTTTGGACAAAATCTTTAACTACACAACTTGTCGTCAGTATCTAAAAAAAGTTTTTTTGACTTTGTTTTACTTCGCAGGGTTTTTCAATATGCAGCTCCCTATAAAAACAAATTTTACTTATCTGTTGTGTTGGCTATTTTATTAGCGTTGTTCACACCGGTAAGACCCCTATTAATTCAAATAACTGTCAATAAATATATCTCAAATGCTTTAGCTGATATGGTGGTGAAAATTACCATTATTCAGATAGGATTGATTATTGTGGAAACAGCAATGCGGTTTCTTTTTTCTTTTACTACTGCTTTATTAGGTCAATCCGTTGTAAAAGATCTGCGAGTAAATGCGTATAAAAAAATCCTGAATCTTAACCTTTCTCAGTTTGATAAAACACCTATTGGCACATTGACTACAAGAACAATTAATGATATAGAATCTATCAATGAGATATTTTCAGATGGTTTGGTGCCCATTATTGCTGACCTGCTTTCAATAGTCTGTGTATTAGGCTTTATGTTATGGAGCGACTGGCAATTAACATTGATAGCATTAATTCCTTTTCCAATTATCATTATTGCTACGTATTATTTCAAAGAAAGCATCAATAAATCATTCATTAAAGTAAGAAATGCAGTTTCAAATCTTAATGCATTTGTGCAGGAGCATTTAACAGGCATGTTTATTGTCCAGGCTTTTGCTTCAGAAGAAAGAGAGTTTAATAAGTTTAAAAAAATAAATAAGGAACATCGGAATGCGAATATCAAAGCCATATTTGCCTATTCAGTTTTCTTTCCTGTTGTAGAAATTATTTTGGCAGTTTCTATCGGATTAATTGTTTGGTATGGTGCCGGACAAAAATCAGAAGCTGGCACAATCATATCTTTTATTTTATGCCTGAATTTGTTATTCAGACCTCTTCGGGTAATTGCAGATAAATTTAATATTCTGCAGATGGGAATTATTGCCAGCGAAAGGGTTTTTAAAGTAATGGATATTGATGATGTGGCAATTGATAAAGGGACCTATTCGCCGAAAATAATAAACGGGAAAATCGAATTTAATAATGTATGGTTTGCTTATGTTGACGATAATTTTGTTTTGAAAAATATTTCATTCAAAGCAGAGCCTGGAGAAACCATTGCTATAGTTGGGCATACAGGCAGTGGGAAAAGTACAATTGTAAGTTTAATTAACCGGTTGTATCATATTCAAAAAGGTTCTATTGTCATTGATGATGTTGATGTTGAAGAATATAAACTCGATGCTCTACGTAAAAATGTTGGCGTTGTTTTGCAGGATGTTTTTTTATTCTCCGGTTCAATTTTGGATAATATCACTTTAAGAAATCCTGATATTTCAAGAGAGCAGGTAATTGAAGCGGCGAAACTGATTGAAATGCATGACTTTATTATAAAATTGCCAGGTGGTTATGATTATAAAGTAATGGAAAGGGGAGCTACTTTATCACTGGGACAGCGTCAATTGCTTTCCTTTATAAGAGCAATGCTTTATAATCCATCAATATTAATTTTGGATGAAGCGACTTCATCAGTAGATACCGATAGTGAACGATTAATCCAACATGCTATTGACACGTTAATTCAAGGTAGATCATCTATAATTATTGCACACCGTCTATCTACAATCAGAAAGGCAAACAAAATTATTGTATTGGATAAAGGGGAAATTAAAGAAATGGGAACGCATGATGAGTTACTTAAAAAAGATGGCTTTTATAGCCGTTTATATGATCTTCAATTCGAAAATAATATCAATAATTCGTAACGTTCAATGAATACAGAGTATTGATTATCAAGAAGTATATTTTTTTTAAAAGAGAATATGATTTAGTCTTATTTATCAATTTTATTTATTCAACAAATTCCTTTCATTCGAGGTTCATTTTCACTGCTGCATCCTTATCTTTGCGCCAAATTTCGGGGTAGGTATGGTAGTACAACGTTTCAAATCCTTTACAGTAGCG
>JAHEMM010000025.1:0-28132 GCA_024643655.1 Chitinophagaceae bacterium
CTGAGATTGATTATTTCATTAAAACAAATGTTTGAGCATATCTAAATAAAGCTTTTTTTAAAAAAAATAACAAACTCTTTGCAGAAAGAGGCATAAAACTTTCGTTGTAAAAGTGTAAAAATTTATATGAAAAATAGCTATGTCCTCCTTCGTAATAATATAGAAAGTTCCTCACTTGAATTGGAAGATTTAAAACAGATAGGCATACAACCTACTGACTTGATTTGGGTAGAATGCCAGAGTGTTTGCTGGCAAAGACCCTCAGAAATAGCTGAATTAAAAAATCATATAACTAAAAATACCAATCAAACTAAGGCTACCCCCCCACAAGAATTATCAGCAAGTGACATAGGAAAAGTTGAAGTAAATACGTCAATAAAAAGTGAAAAGAAACTTGTTCATATAGAATTGCCATTTAAAAGTAATGCTGATGAAAAAAAAGAACTGCTTCAAGCAAATAATGACGCTGTTCTAATAAACATGAACAAATATGGCAACCCCAATCATTCAACAGCTAGTAAACCGTCATCAGACCTATTATTTGATGAATTAGATAAAAATCATATCCCCTCGCCATATAAAAACGAAAAGCTTGAAAAAACAATATTTGGAATAGAACTACCCGCAAATATTAAACGAATAGCGTTTTATTCCTGCCTTATTGCTGCAGGTGCAATCATAATGCTTTTGATTATGACGAATGACAAAAAAACTAAAGTTGTATTACAACCTGCGCCGTATCCAACAGAACAAGTTGTTGCAGCTTCGAATCAGCCGGAAGTAAATGAAGCAGATACCGCCAGCTCAGTTACTGAAAATTTTTCAGACAATGCATATCAGCCACCTAAAGAACTCGAAATTTCAAAAGAAATAAATAATGCAAAAAAAGAAACAGTTAATATAAAAACTCCAGGAAAAGTAATAGAAAATAGTAAAGAAACGGCCCAAATAAAACCAGCAATAAAACAAATTCCAACTGAACCAGTTTCTGAATTGAAAGAGTCCAAAAAAATACCAGTTGAAAATATTTACGATCAACTAGCATTAAAAGCCAATGATTATAACATGGGTTCTTTTGGCGGGATTAAAAATTTAAAGATGACTCTTCAAAATAATTCCAGCTACATAATCGATAAAGCAACAGTTACCATTAATTATTTAAACCCTGAAGGCAATACTGTAAATTCAGAAAAAATAAATTTTCAGTCAATAAGTCCGGGAGCTTCATCAACTATTGAAGTAAAAAAATCAAAACGTGGAGTAAAAATAGATTTCCAGATTTCTAAAGTTGAATCAAAAGAGCTTGCTTTAAACAATTAGCTAAATAAATCATTATTGATGATTAATTTTTAAAAAAAATGAATCTTTTGTTATTTGCTGCTTACCTCAAGAATGTTTCAAACTGAATAAAAGAAATGGAGAATAAGATAGCAGTCGCATGCTTTGTTTTCGACTTCACTCCATCATCAAAAAATAATAAATATGCAAAATCGGCAACTACTAAAGCAGTTACTATTGTAGCATGCGAATAATTTCTTTTTACTTGTAATTGCCTATTAGGTAAATTTGCGTTGTGATACGCCGTTCCATAGAAATTCTTACCAGCAGCTTTAAAATGGCTTTACAGGAGTTGTTAAAAAATAAACTCCGCACCTTCCTTTCTTTGTTTGGTATTACCATAGGTATTTTTTGCATTATCAGTGTACTGGCAACAGTAGGCAGTCTTGAACGAAATATTCAAAACGAAATTAAATCACTGGGTAACAATACCCTTTATTTAGATAAATGGGATTATTCCGCTGGTGGCGGCCCTGATTTTCCCTGGTGGAAATATGTAAACAGACCATCACCAAAATATGATGAAGTTAAGTTTATAAAAGAAAGAGCACCTGGCGCAAAATATGTTGCATTTCGTATCAGAGCTTCAGATGATATAGGATACGCAAACAGTATACTATCGAATGTAAATATTTATGGTATCAATGAAGATTTTGAAAATATTCAACAAATTGAATTGATACATGGCCGATATATTTCTGCTGCAGAGTTTGACAGAGGCATACCCGTTGTAGTAATCGGATTTGATGTGGCTGAAAAACTTTTTGGTAATAGTGAATTAGCGATTGATAAAGCAATAGAAGTTCGGGGCAAAAAATTAATCATTACCGGGGTAATTACAAAACAAGGAAAGCAAATGATCGGAGGATGGGATTTTGATCAGAGCATATTGGTATCGTATAGATTTGCCCGATCCATAATGAATGAATACAAAGCGGACCCAGTTATTATTATTCAAGGTATAGAAGGAAAGTCGAGCAAAGCATTAAAAGAGGATCTGACAGGAGTTGTAAGAGCTATTCATAAGTTAACACCAACAAAAGAAAATGATTTTACTTTAAATGATATTAACGATTTCAGCGAATCAATCAGTTCTGCATTCGTAAGCTTAAACATCGGAGGTTGGGCGATAGCTGCACTTTCTTTAATAGTGGGTATGTTTGGTGTAGCCAATATTATGTTTGTATCTGTGAGAGAACGAACAAGTCAGATTGGATTGAAGAAAGCTATCGGTGCAAAAAAGAGAGTAATTCTAGCTGAGTTTTTATTGGAATCTGCATTCCTTTGTATTATTGGAGGACTCATAGGACTGTTACTTGTTTTTGGCTTAACGCAAATCCTAACAAATGCACTCAATTTTCCGGTTTATATTTCAACTACTAATATGGCATTGGCAATTTTTATTTGCATTTTTGTTGGGATTGTAGCTGGTTATATACCTGCCAGGCAGGCAGCGAGAATGGATCCGGTAGTAGCTATACGGAGTTAAAATAGCAGTCACTTTTCAATACTCCTTAACTTCGCCACATTAATTAATTAGTTCAAATGTCAGTTACAATTTTAGCAATTGAATCTTCTTGCGATGAAACATCAGCGGCAGTATGTGTAGATGGCAAAATCCTATCCAACTATATTGCCAACCAAACAATACATGAAAAATATGGAGGTGTTGTTCCCGAGTTAGCATCACGGGCACATATGCAACATATCATTCCTGTTGTTCATTCTGCTGTAAAAGATGCCAATATTGAATTGTCATCAATTGATGCGATTGCATTCACACAAGCACCAGGATTAATAGGTTCACTTATAGTTGGCGGACAATTTGCCAAGTCATTAGCATTATCACTAAATAAGCCGTTGATCGCTGTTCATCACATGCAGGCACATGTATTAGCAAATTTAATAAATGACCCAAAACCTAATTTTCCATTTCTATGCTTAACCGTAAGTGGAGGTCACACTCAAATCGTTTTATGCGAGTCACCAACCAAAATGAAAGTTATTGGCGAAACGATAGATGATGCTGCCGGTGAAGCCTTTGATAAATCAGCAAAAATATTAGGTCTGCCCTATCCTGGTGGCCCATTGATTGACAAATATGCAAAAGAAGGTGATCCAACAAGATTTAAATTCCCTGAACCTAAAATTGAAGGGTTAAATTTTAGTTTTAGCGGATTAAAAACATCTATACTATATTTTTTACAAAATGCAGGGAAAAGCAATTTATACAAAGAAGAATTTCTGGCATCAGAAAAAGAAAAAGCAGAATTTATTAAAAATAATATGGCCGACATCTGTGCATCTATTCAAAATCGTATTGTCACTATACTATTAAATAAGCTTAAGAAAGCCGCTATAGAAACAGGAATTACAGATATTTGTATTGCCGGTGGTGTTTCTGCAAACAGTGGATTAAGAATGGCCTTCGAAAAAACTGGGAAAGAAAATAATTGGAACACTTTTATCCCTGCTTTTCAATATTGTACAGACAATGCTGGTATGATAGCAATTACCGGTTACTATAAATTTCTCGAAAATAAATTTGCAGAACTTTCTGTAAACTCATCAGCCCGGGCAGAATGGTAATAACTTTTGTATGGCGAATACCTTTTTCCAATTCAAACAATTTACTGTTCATCAGGATCGAAGTGCCATGAAAGTTACTACGGATGGATGCTTATTTGGTGCATGGGTAGCTGAGCAATTAAAAAATCAAACATCAATAAGCAATTATTGTCTGGATATAGGAACAGGCACCGGGCTTCAAAGCTTAATGATTGTTCAAAAGAATGATGTAAAAGTAGATGCAATTGAAATAGATAAAAATACTGCTGAACAGGCCAAAGAAAACGTCTTAACATCCCCATTTTATAATACAATAAACATTATTCATGCTGATGCTATATCATTCCCATTTGAAAAAAAATATAATGCCATCATCAGTAACCCACCATTTTATGAAAAGGAATTGAAAGGAAATGATAAGCAAAAGAATATAGCACATCATGATAGCGGATTACTACTTAAAGATTTAATACCTCTCATCAAAAATAATTTATCTTCTGACGGAGTTTTTTTTCTTTTGTTACCCTATAAAAGAAAGGAGGAAATTGAAAATTTATTATACACAAATGAACTTGCTATTTCTCAGATATCCTTTGTTCGACAAACAACCCAACATAATTTTTTCCGTATAATGATTGCTGGAATACATCTTATTCCAAATCTTCCTGAAATAGCTGTTGAAGAAATATCAATAAAAACTGACGATAGAATTTACTCAGCGGCATTTATTGATTTACTAAAAGAATATTATTTGCATTTGTAGAGAATATATTCCATTAAGCCTACCTGTTTTTATTTTCCATTTACATAATCCTGTAAATAAGAAAAATGTGTTGTTAACTCACCTTCTTTAGCCATTGTTGCTCTCTCAATTAACTGAGAGCTATCATTTATTAAATCTTCTAACACATATTTTATTAACTGCTCACCAAAGTAACGACTTGCATCTCTTGGCAATTCATTTGGAAGATTACCAACGGCCATTATATCAATTGAGTTCTTTAAATATGGTTTTGTTTTTTCCAATGTAGTTTTATCTATGCCATAAACAGGATCTTCAATAGAATGATCACCAACATTTATCGGCACTGATCCGTCAGCATCATCTGTAATATCTGCTATCGTTTGAATAATAAAATTTTCTGACTGAGCATCTTCTTTTTGAAAAAGCCTTGGAACTGATTTATCCCAATAGATACCATTCATTAAAATATCGGTTTGGGCAGCATATTGTAAAAATTCACACTCATACAATTCCGGATGTTCATGAAATTCTTTGCGGCTATATTTCTTTGTCAATTTATTTCTATATAAATCTCCCCCCTTTAACTGCGTATATACAGGATATGAGAACCTTCTCTCCATATAATCATCCGGTTCTACTTCATGAATTCCCATCAGGTTCATTATTTCCAATATGCCATGCGCCACACGACCTGAGCCAGTAACAGCAATTTTTACATTGGGTAACCGAAGGCCAAAATAATTATGAATCAATTCCCTGAAGCTCCGTTGTTTATATACTCTATCAAGACTAAACAATCCAGTCCTGTTTCCATATGCCATCATGCCGTTATGAGCACCAACTACTCCGGCAAAAAATCCAAACCCAATTATTCTTTGCCCATCCTCATGTTCCAAACATTCATAATCAATCAACCTAATTTTTTTCTCCAAAATTGACTGTAATAATTTTTGATTGTATGATTGTTTCTTTTTAGTGTGAGAAAAAAACATATACGTTTTCCCATCAATTAATTGAGCAACCGGCACTTCCTTTATCCCTAATAGTATATCGCATTCACTAATATCGTCAACAACTTCAGCTCCCGCTATCAGATACTCTCTGTCTGAAAAACAGCGGTTAGGCGAAGACTCAACCATTATTTTAACATCTGGTATATTTAGTTGAATCCACTTGCATTGTGCCGGAGTAAGTGAAACTCTGTTATCTGCAGGGATTTTCCCCTCCTTAATTAATCCAATTTTTGTCATAAACCTGCTAATCAAATGATAAAAGCAAATTTGACCTATTATTCCGCATAAAACAAACTGATTTGAATCATTTCTTAAAATATATTAATGGCGTAACTTTGAAATAATATTTATTAATAGGTTACGTTATTAATACTTAGATTGACTAATATTAAAATTGGACTATGACCATGTTTGGAAAAGTTATTACATCATTAACATTAATGACAATTTCATTATTTTGGGTATCCTGTCAAAAAAATGCTGGTGAACCTACTGGTCCATACAATTTAACGTATGGAGATTCCATTTTATATCTAAAACCAACTACAGGTGATTATATTATAAGTCCACTAACACATCGTAATGGTATCTATTCAGCATTTCCTGAAGGGATAGAAATTGATGATAAAACCGGAGCTATTAATATCTCAAAAAGCGAAACGGGGCTACGTTACCGCATAATACACACAGCACCGAATGGCACTATAACTACAACCAAAATAGTTTTGTCGGGCATCACATTTACAGATCACTATTACCGGATAGCATCAGGCGATTCACTGGCATCGCCTGTATACAATGCAAGTACTTCCAGGATTCTTCCATTATCTGGTTCTAATTTTGATGAAGGAAACCTTGCCAACAGTGGCGGCTGTAGTGTAAAAACAACAAATGGCCAGATTAATCTTGCCGAAACAATCAGAAACGGTGTTTTTGGTACTACACCAAAAAATGATGAAAGAAAAGATTTTGATATAGAATATCGATTAAATGATGCAAGTGGAAAATCAAAAAACAAGCTTCGGGTTCGCTTATATTATTACGATACAATGGCTGATGTGCCACCAGATCTCTTAACTACCTTACAAGACAGACAAGATTTAGGTGTATTTTTAAGAGGTGCCGGAGAGGCATCAACATCCTCTGCAAACAGAATTGAGCGGGAAGCAAGACCAAGACCACCCTGCGTTATCATTATTGCCAACTAATTTCCATTCTTATTGAATAAATTTGATGAACACATGAGTGTTTATCATGAAAAAATTATTCTTATTTATTACTGTTATCTGCTTGCTGGTATTTGGCTTCTCACAAAAGCAAATACCCTCACGTACAGAACTGTTGAGAAGTTATCAATCTGCAAATAAACTATTACTGAAAGCAGAACAACTCTCAGAACAAACAAATGATGATGAAATACTGCAAAAAAAAGCAGATGAAGTATATATAGATGCACAGCAATCCTTTTATCGTATTAGCACCGATATTAAAAAAGCCGGATACGACTCACTTCTCTTTTTTATACACCTTAATACAGCCTATATATCTTTTTACCTGAATGATCCTGTTCCTGCAAAATCAGCCTATCTCGAAGCTTTTTTATTAAAAAAATATTTACCCTTAATTGAAGATTCATTTTTATTCCTACCTACTATTTATACCGGTGGAATATATTATAATGAAAATAAGTTTGATTCTGCTTTGTATTATTACAAGCAAGCTGAAAAAATTCTGGACGGTAGCAAAAAACAGCTTGATGGTTCTCAACGATTATACAACAGACTTGGTGCTATGTATTATGAAACAGGCAATTTCCGCCAGGCAAGAAATTATTTTGAAAAAGCAATTGCAATATTAGATTCAAACAATAAGAATAATAAAAGCTTTCTGGATAATTACTTAATAAATCTAGCAACTTTACAGGTAAAACTGGAAGAATTTGACCTTGCCAAAAAAATATATAAAAAGGTATTGCTTTCTGGGAATTATAATAATGAAGTTTATCATAACCTAGGCATCATCAGTTTAAAAGAAGAGGGCTATAATGAAGCATTATCATATTTCAAAAAAGTGAAATATGAGAATAGTAAAAAAAATATAGAGCTACTTTATAATATTAGTATGTGCTGGACAGGACTGAATAATAAAGATTCTGCTAATAACTATATCACAAAAGCCACTGAAGAAAATAAACGTTGGTTTGGAAACAGCAAGAGTACCTCACTGGGTTTAATTCTAAAATTTAAAGCAGATATTGCGAAAGCAGCGCAAGATTATCATCAATCGCTTTTATTTAATCAACAAGCTATTATCCAATTCGACAACAACTTTTCAGCATCTGATAGCACAAAGAATCCTGTTGAGTTCAGTGGTGTATTTTCCTATATTAATTTATTTAATACGATTTCTTCAAAAGCTGATGTTTTTGAAAAAATTTATAGCAAAGAAAAAAAGAAAATTCACTTACTTAATGCATTAGCTGCCTATCAGTCAGCGTTTAATTTAGCTGATTTTGTAGAAAAGACATACGATTCAGATGAAGCCAGATTGTTCCTTGGAAAAATTAAATATACTGTTCATAGCAGACCTATTGATATTAGTCTTCACTTATATGAACTCACAAAAGATAAAAAATATCTTGAAATTGCATGGAATTTTGATCAACGAAATAAAGCTTCCTTACTTTCATTAAACTTACTTGAAAATGAATGGAAAGAAAAACTAACAGGAGATAATGAATTATTAAAACAAGAATCTTCCTTAAAAAAAACAATCACCCGTTTACTTTTAAAAGTCCAGAACAATACCGATAGTAGTCAAATAGCTCAATTATATGCTCAATTAAGAGATAAAGAAATTGAATTGGGGAAAGTTCAGGTTAGAATAAATAGTTCCCCTGAAATGGAATTAGTTTCACAAACAAAGAAAATACCTGCAATCTCTGAATTGCAACAACAACTTGATAAATCTTCAGCAATTATTTCATATCATCTTTCCGAAACAAAAATTCTTATCTTTTATCTGACAGCAGATTCAATTAATTACGATCATGTAGTATTAAGTAAAGAACTTATTGATAGCATCACTCATTTTAGAAATATACTACAACACACAGTACCCGGAGAAAAGTACAAGGGTTTAAACAATTCGAAATACCTTTATCAACAGTTATTAAACCCCGTCATACCACATCTTTCAGGTATAGAAAATCTAATTATAATTCCTGATGATGAATTGCATTACTTGCCTTTTGATGCATTACAGAATAATAAAGAAGAATTTGTGGTTCAAAACTTTACTGTACAATATTTATATTCAGCTTCTTTATTTCAACCAAATAATAAAAAGCAAACCTATTCAAATATATTAGGGTTTGCTCCATTTGCCTCAAAAGGAATTACCGACAGTACTGGTACTGAATTCAAAAGATTAGATTATTCTAAAGTGGAGATTGAACAACCCAACGAGGAAGCTCTTATTGACACACTGGCAACAAAGAAAAAGTTCCTTTCTTTAACTAATAAGTATTCGGTTATACATCTTGCAACTCATGCAGCTGTAAATAATAACGATCCAAATCGTTCTTACATTGCATTCTACCCTGATAATAACGACTTTCTGTTATATGCCCCAGAAATTTATAACCTCAATCTCGACTCCACTCAATTAATCATACTCAGCGCCTGTGAAACAGGAACCGGGCAATTAGTAAAAGGAGAAGGTTTGATGAGTTTGTCAAGAGCTTTTTCTTATGCAGGTTGTTCAAACATAATTGCTTCACTCTGGAAAGCCGAAGACAAATCAACATCTTTTATTATAAAAAGATTATACCATTATCTCAATAAAGGACATTCAAAAGCCAAAGCATTGCAAAAAGCTAAAATTGATTTGTTAAACAATAAGGAGATTGCACCTTCTTTAAAATCTCCTAATTACTGGGGACACCTGATTTATATTGGTGATTATGAATCTGATAATACTACAATTAAAAAACCCTGGTTCATAATCTTTATTTGTCTTTTTTTAGCAGGTGCATTATTTTTTATAATGCGAAGAAAGTCAGCTACTAAAAAGAAGTAACATCTTATTTTTTCTTCTTTTTAATTTGAAAGGATCGTGAAATATTAAACCCGAATTGTATATCTCCTTTTCCCCATTTATTGGTAGTTTCCAACAGAAATACTTTCTCGTTCATACCAACGGCATTCGTAAAATGAAGTTGAAATACATGTCCTCCGGTTTCTATATCAAAGCCAATTGACAATGGATTTTGAGTGCCATCATTTGGGTTTTGATTAAATCGGTAATAATAATCTACATTCAGTGATATACGATTACTCAATTTTAGTCTTGTTCCTACTCCTAATGCAAGTAAATCATTGGGATCATCAACAGTAGGCACAAGATTTCTATGTACGATAGTAGGCATAAATTGTAAAGTAAAACTTTCACTTACTTTACTTCCAATAATAACCTGCCCATAATACCCCATTCTTGAAGAGAAATAATTAGCTTGTGATGTATCTGTGTTCTTTAATGATGTTAGGCTGGCACCACCTGTTACCAATAAGGAAAATGGCAAAGATTTCGGACCCTTCGATTGATGTATCAATCTGTATTTAGCAAAAGCATCGAATTCTTTTTTATTGGTGCTTCTGCCAATTCCAGCCATTAGGTTTTTTGTTAACCCAAAATCAAACCCTAGTCGCATCGTAGCATTGTCCAAACCAAAAAATTCGTATGCGCCTTTATTGATATTTCCAAACCGATGCAGAATTCGAAGATCCATAACTCCGGGCCGGATAAGTTCCATACTATGACTCATAATTACCCGGCTGGATTTGAATGAGTAATTAACAAATTCCTTTTGAGGCTTATCATCGCTTCCAACAAGGCTCAGCAGGTCTTCTTCCTGAGCGGAAACATCACATATAAAAACTGTCAAAAATAACGTTAGTAAAAAACAATTGATTCTTTTCATTATCAAATTTTTAGAAAGGGGAATAAGCTATTACTTTAATGGATCGAGCGTACAATCAACTTCTATATTCACAATTTTTGCGATATTATCCTTCACAAGTTTGGGGATTTCAACATTATAATCTGCCAGAGCAATTCCAAAAACCGCATCAGCTAAAATTTTACCATTTTTCACTTGTATTTTTCCTTCTGTTTCTACCGGCTTGGTTTGTCCGTGAATTGTTAACTGACCCTTTACATTGGCCTTATAAGTGCCATCTTTTGCATAATTGATCTCGCCATTATTTACAACTGCACCTTTAAATTCTGCTTTTGGATATTTATGACTTTCCAGATAATTCTCATTGAAATGCTCTTGCATTAATGCTTTTTCAAACTCGAATCCTTTCATCAATACTGCAAATTGAAGATTTCCCGATTTAGTGTCCAGTACTGCAGTAACGCTTTTGTTTAAAGCTTCAATATTCTCAAGTGAAGCTTTGGAAGTAAAATTGATTTTACCTGATTTGGTAAAATATTTTTCCTGTGCTATTAAAGTTGATCCAAGCACAAAACTGATTGTTAATAATAAGAGTGTTTTTTTCATAACTATTTATTTTTAAAATTGATAAAATGGTTTAATCCTGAATTACGCAACGGTTAAGTATTACATCAGATCCTAATAACTGATCTGCATTAAATCCTGTGCAAGCACCTTTCACGGTAATATTGGCACCCGTCATCAATCCTTCCACTTTAGTAATATGTTCCTGATCCATACTACATCTAACTGAAGCCATGCTATTTTCATCACCCAATACCAGCGAATAGTTATTGGTATCGTCTTTTTCTATCGCTTTTAATGTGCCATTTACTGCTATTACTTTGTCGAGATAAAGAGCATTTGCTGCATTTTCGTCTTTTTCAAATTGAGCAACAAGTTCAACCGTTTTAAAATGTACATCAGCCGATACTTTACTCAAATCTTTTACTTTCCTATTATATTCAGAATAAGCATACCAACCACCAAACAATAAAGCAGCGGCGATGATCATCAGAATGATTTTTTTCTTTTTCATGGTGTTTTCTTTTTAATTATTAATACTTCCTGCATCAATCCAGGCTTTAATTTTTTGTATGTTACAACTACTCATCTTATTGCCACCCTGTGGCATTGGAGAAAAACCGGGAGAGTGATTTATTGCTCCAAAAAGTTTTCCATTTTGAGCAACTGTTTTTACTGATGTGTGTGTAGCTAATGAAATATTACCCGATGGTGCGCCACCACTATGACAACCTAAACAACCACTGGCCTGTAATAATGGGACTACAGTTGTATTATAGGTAACTCCATTTGTATCACAATTTCCGTTTCCGGGATTTAATAAATCCTCGCTATCATAATAACAACCGGTTATCATTCCTGTACATAGTAACAATATGCAAATTGTTTTTTTCATACTTTAATTATTTAGTGATCCTGCAGCAATCCATTTCTGAATTTGTTCAAGTTCGCAGGCAGATAGTTTGTTTCCGTTTTTAGGCATTGGAGAATAGCCAGGCAAATGATTTATTGCTCCCCATAATTTTCCATCATCCGCTTTTGATTTTACACCATTATAAGTACTCAAATCAATTCCTCCCTGAGGTGTTGCTCCACTATGACAACCCTGGCATTTATTACTAATTATATTTTTAATGGCACCACTGTATGTAAAACTGTTTGTATTGCACAGATCCTGACAAACCAGATCCTGAGCACCTTGTTGAATCCAGTTATAAATAAGTTGTTGCTGCTGAGTAGTCAGCGAGGTATTAGGCGAAGGGGGCATTCTTTTTCGAGGATCAGAGTCGATAATTCTTTCGTAGATTTCACTATCGAATGGACGGCCTGGTCTTATCCCTGCTGTCGACATTACATACTGATAATTGGTTAATATAACATCTTCTTTATGGGATGCAACATCATGACAACCACTCATTGTACAATTAGACAAGAGTATTGGCAGTACCTGTTGCTGAAAATAAACTTTCGTTGTATCACAAGTAGTGCCACCACCTGTTCCGCCGCCACTCCCACCACCATTGCCGGAACCGCCATTACCGGCAACAGCACTAACATCATGTTTACACGAAATAGATCCAAGCATGAATAACATACTTATTAAAATCAGCAAATGGGTTGCTTTGATCTGCATTGTAAGAGGTTTAATTTTAAAAATGATTCATTAATAGGTCAACGCTGAAACCGAATCTGTAACCACCTTTTCATAAAAAATAATCCGCCCCAACAAATTGGAGCGGATCGGTTTTCAAAGGCAAGCAAAAAATTATTGCCGTAATGTTATCAATGGCAGATGTGTATCTTCTCCGCTTCTTACAATTACATTATTAATGATTGTATCCCTGTAGTTATTACTACCTTCTATCAAAACAGAATACGCACCAGGATTTAGGCCTACAATCTTGAATTCGCCATCACTTTGATCGGGTATTGCAGTTGCTGTATCCGATCCTATAAACGCCTTTACAATCGGGTCAGCAGCTCTGGGAAGAACCTTTCCTTCAATTCTACCTGAATGCCTGTTGCTGAAAATTTTAATTTGCGATTTCAGACGATAGCCATTATTGTTACCTGAGCCACTATTATCTACTTGTATGGAGCTGCCGGCATCAAAGTCAATCCAGAAGAGTACTTGTCCATTATTTATTTCAAAATTCTTGGCTTCGATGTTAATTGTTACTTCCCTGTCTTCTGATTTTACAATTAATGGAAAATTTTGTCCGTTTTTCATTACACTATTCTGAACTCCCAGCGTCATTCGTATTTTACGGAGTCTGGCATTGGGCAAAGTTCCCGAAGCAAACAAAGTATCCAATCCATTTCTGAAGCGAAGAATATTGTATACGCCCGTCCGAATAGATAAATTTATCCAGCCACCATTTGAGAGGCTATCATCTTCTAGCTTTACTTCCAACTTTTGAATATCAATAAATACGCTATCGAATACCGGGGTAGCATGATCGGTTAAAAATATTTTAAAAGCATGAGGCGTATTGAGATTCACATTCTCACCAGTTATTTCCTTTTGACAGGAAAAAAATAAAAATGCTAAAGCCATGAATGAAAAGATCCCAGGTCGAATGATATTTTTGTTTTTCATGATATTATTTTATTTACAAACTATTAAAATCTCATACTTATCCCCAAAAGCAATAATTAGTTTTTGGAGAATGTTACAAACTCATTACTTGTTACATTATCATCAGCAAGTCTTATTTCGGTTGTTGTGTTTGATAGAATTTTCCAGTCGTCAGTTAATTCGCCAAGAGGCTTGTTTGAAGCAATCTTAGGACCCAGGTCAATATTGAATTTATTGGAACTGCTGTTTATACTCCAGCTACCAGTCGTTGTTACTCCGTTTTTAACGACAGCAAGACTGCCCCCGGAATTAAATGTAAATGTATAACCAGCAAAATCAGCAGTCTCATCATTGCCGCTATCTGTGAATAAAGAAACTCTCCAGTTGCCAGAGGTTACTACCTGGCTGGTAGTAGCATCAACAGATCCTGACTGCTGGCAAGAAATAGTATTTAGAGCAATGGTAATCAAAAGCGAGTAAAAAAGAAGTGTTTTCATGATTTATAAGTTTTATGTATACTTATTTGTCAATGCTGAAGAACAGAATGTAACCAACAATAAAAATCCTCTTCCACGACTGGAAGAGGATTACCATTAAACCTCCCTGCTTTGCAGGAAGACTTTCTAAAAAACACTTATCGCTTCTTCAGTTTTTTCACATCCCGGATCAATTTTCCCGATACTCTCTCATGATATAAATGGTCGGAAGATTCACTAATTTTAGTCAGTAATTCCAACGCCTCACTATATTCCTTATTCTTTACATATAGCAAAGCCAGATAATATTCTGCTTCATCATTATAAGCAGATTTCGATGCTGTTTTGTTTACTTCCAATACTTTCTTTAACGATGTGATGGCACTATCAATATTGTTCTGTTCTGTAAACGCCAACCCTCTTATAAAAAATTCTTCTGCACTAAAACTATCATCATAGACTGCATCTGTAATTGCAGCATACTTTTTTTCTCTATAGCTTTTTAATATAAAAGATTCTGAATCATTGCCATCACGATTGGTTACCAATTCATACGATTGAAAATTGGCTGCAAAAATTTTTTCTGGAGTTATTGTAATTAAATTATAGACGGTGTATCCTGCAAACAATAAAAGGATACTCGCAGCTATTGCCATCGCATAGCGGATTATTTTACGGCTGGTATATAGTTGATTCACTTTTGGCTGCTTTTCTTTCATCATCTGTGTATGAATACCGGCTACTTTTTGCTTTAAGCCAAATAATCGTACTGCATCACGGGTTACTTGCAGGCTTTTCAGTTCTTCCTGTAAATTATTATCCTCTTTTAGTTGTTGCTCCAGCATTTCTTTTTCAGAAACAGGTAAAGTTCCATCCAGGTATTGAACTAATTTTTCAGACATTTCATGTGTAAAATTATCCATGCAATAAGTTTTTCAATGTTTCTTTTAAAGCTGGATTTTCATTAATCATCTTTTCCAGTTGCTTTAAGCATTTATATTTTTTGTTTCGTACCACTTGTTCATTTTCATAATCCGTCACATCCAGTATCTCTCTCATCGACATATTTTCATAATAAAAAAGCACTAATATTTTTTGACAAGTATCACCCAATTCACCCACTAATCTTACCAATTCAGCTTTTTCTTCCCGATTGGACATCAGGTAGCTGGTATCCAGTTCAGTTTGATCTTGTGCCTTTTCATATTTTTCTTCTCTCGCCAATGCTTTTCCTCTTCTTTTCAATTCATTAAGCCAGGCAAACCGGTTAAGGGAAAATAAAAATGTTTTTACAGTCGATTCGCCCCGGAATTTATCTTTCTGCACCAAATCAATAAAATTCACTATCACTTCCTGAAAAATATCTTCCGCATCCTGTCTGTTGCCGCTATTATTCATTACATACCAGCTAAGGCTATCAAAATAGCTGCGGTATATAGCTTTTATCGATTCTTCCAACTTTTTCCCGTTTCGTAAATTGTCTACCAGTTCCGAATCCGGGAAGTTTCTGATTACCTCCATGCTTAATACGTAGATTTGTAAGTTTAAAAACCTGTTTTGTAACCTAAACTAAGAATTTTTTATTAGCCAGCTGCATATTTTCATGGGATCGGTTGTTGCGACGCTCCGTTTATTGTCCCATTTTCATGGCACCTAAAAAAGAATATATATGACTTATTTTGAATTATTTGATATACCAGTACAATTAAAAGTGGATACAGCCGCATTAACTAAAACTTTTTTTCAACTCAGCAGAAAATATCATCCAGATTTTTTTGCTAATGGCACGGACGAAGAACAAGCTGAAGCATTGGACAAATCTGCACTTTTAAACAAAGCCTGGAAAACCTTTCAAAATCCTGATGCTACCATTAAATATGTATTAATGGAAAAGGAATTGCTGGAAGAAGAAGAAAAATATGAATTGCCTCCCGCCTTTTTGATGGAAGTAATGGATATTAATGAACAAATAATGGATGCCGATAATGAAGATGTCAGAAAAAATCTGGAGCGAACAATAACTGATCTTCAAGCTGAAATATTTGAACCTGTAATCAAAATTGTGGAAGAATATAAGGAAGGTATTACTACTAAAGAAGAGTTATTAAGCGTAAAGGAATATTATTATAAAAAAAAATATTTAGACCGTATTCACCAGCAATTAGCAGGAATGGCGTAATATTGCAACCCTCCCGATAGCTAGCTATCGGGATCAATAAAGCCCGGGTGGCGGACCTGCCTGCCGGTAGGCAGGATTGGTAGACGCAGCAGACTCAAAACATTCCTTCGGGATGCAGGTCTGCCGTTCTCAAGGATTATTTAGGCTTTATTATTAGTTCTTATATGTATTATATTTATGCAATTAAAAGTCTTCATAGAAATTATATTTATGTAGGCATGACAACCAATTTAGAGAGAAGGATTAAACAGCATAATAATGGAGAAAACAAATCAACTAAAGCATATAAACCATTTGAGTTGATTTATAAAGAAAAAGTAGAGAGTAGAGAAGAAGCAAGAAAGAGAGAAAAGTATTTGAAAAGTGGCGTAGGAAAAGAATTTTTGAAGACTTTGATAAAATAACTGCCCGGGTGGCGGAATTGGTAGACGCAGCAGACTCAAAATCTGCCGTTCGCAAGGATGTGCTGGTTCGATTCCAGTCCCGGGCACAAAAAAACCTCAACATAATTGTTGAGGTTTTTTATTTATTTTTTCAAGTTCTATTGTAATACAGCATGCCCAAATAGTACGGAGAACTGCTTACACCAAATCAACACTCTATTATTTGTAGTATAATTGATTGAATTATTTAATTCATAAAAAAAGCTACCAGACGCAGCTTTTAAAAAGCCTAATTCCTGATAAGGAGCACCACTCGTATTTGGCGAAAACCATATTCTAAGATCAGGACCATTATCGGAATTTAGATTTTCAATTACTAAATACGTTTTTCCTCCAGCATCTGTTATAATACTCGCTTTCCCACTAGTAGGATGAGCATTGCTCGTAAAACTACCGGAACTTATGATGGTACCTGTTGGTAATGCTTCATTCGTATTTTCAAGAGCAGATTTTTTGCATGACACAAAAAGGAAGGAAAAAATTAATAATGCAGATAATGTTTTCATAATTTCAAATTTACGTAGTATAAACTTTTTGCTCATTAATAGTAACAGATGAACAGTAGTTTACTTAATATCAGTTTTTCAAAAAATGTTTTTCAATAATAATTAATCTCGTATTGCAGTGCCTGTAGGGAAGCTTGCAGCATTTACCGCCATATTATAGGTTACATGATCAACAGCAGTACTTGGGATAGCGCCTACCAGCGGCTTCAACAAAAATGGAAATGGGCTATTATCCGGAAAAGGCTCTACAGAAATAACAGCAGCTCCGCCAGATAAATTAGTCGGGAATGTAAACCCTGTTGGTGCATTCATTATAAAATCTTCGCCTGGAAATGGAGGCACTCCACCAGTACCAGAATAAATTGCTGATGCATCTGCTCCACTGGCCGAAGTAAATACGCCTGTGCTTATCGGTTTGCCATTTATTACTGCCCAACCTTCATATTTCCAACCAGCAGGTAATGTCGGTAAATTTAACCCTACTGTTGGGGAACCAGTAGCTAAATTTATAAACCAAAGTCCGCTTAACTCATCAGTTGTAACAGGCGTTGATGGAGTTGCTAATACATATTTTCCTGTTGCTGTAGAAAAATTATTATTTAATGCAGCAGGATGACTAATTGTAAGTGATGCATTGGCCGCAGAAAAATCACCTGCTAAAATATGCTGCTCACTTGGTGCAGGATTAGTATCTGGAAATGGTTCTATAGTAAGCACAAAAGCAGTAGCATTTGCCAAATCAGATTTATTTACTTCAAAATCTGACTTTGACATTTGTCCTGATGCATTAACAGTAAAAACACCGGTAGATATTGGATTCCCTCCGGTAATGATCCAACCCTCATATCTGGCATTGGCACCTAAATCCTCTAGGCCGATAATATTTAAAGTAAGATCTTTTGTCTTATTTATATCTTTTTTACAAGAAGTGAAAGCGAATGTTATTAATAGTGAAGCTGAAAATATTTTGATCAGGCTTTGTTTCGGGAAATTTAAAATTTTTCTCATAGCTAAATTTTGTTAAATGAATTGAAATATTTTTTTATTAATTAAAGTTTTTTAAAGTGTAAATAAATAGAGCTGAGAAGCAAAAAAAAAGAAGGTGCACTTCTCCTTATTCCTTGCATTCATTCCCATTCTAATACAAATACAAAAACTTTTAAAGAATAGTTTTCTAAAACAAAAAATTCTTTTATGAGTATTTTTTTATCATATTTGCCTAAGAATTAAATATGTTGACTAATCATAATTTAAATACAGAAGAAAATCTTGTGGCTTCATTGAAGCGCCGGGAGAATGATGCGTTTCAGCATTTGTATCTGAATTACAGAGGAGCATTGTATAATTTAATCTTACAGTATATTACAGATACGGAAATAGCCAACGATGTATTACAGGATGTGATAATTACTATTTGGAAACAAATTGATAAATATGATGCCTCAAAAGGTAAATTATTTACCTGGATGGTGAGGCTTACCAGAAATGCTGCGATTAACAAACTACGATCTAAAGTGTATAAATCACAGGCAAAAAACGAAAATCTGGATAGTTACGTAGTTACTATCGAAGAAAATAATTCAGCTACAAATAATATCAATCAAATTGGCCTACGCCAGCAGGTCCATAAACTTAGAAAAGAATATACAGATGTAATTGAATTATCATATTATAATGGTTTTACACAGGAGGAAATAGCTAAAGCATTAAACATACCTTTGGGAACCGTTAAAACAAGGCTTCGGAATGCCTTATTAGAATTAAGAAAACAATTTGTTTAGATGGATATACATGAATACATATCATCTGGGGTTATTGAAACCTATGTAATGGGGCTTTGTACCAATGCCGAAGAAAAGGAATTGGAAACTTTACGTATCCAATATCCTGAATTGGATAAAGCAATAAGTACTTATGAGTCTGAAATGGAAAAAAACATGTTGCAGCACAGCTCACTTCCTGATGCAGCAACTGATACTAAAATTTTGAATACAATAAATGAATTAACCAATTCCGTTCCTGTAATACCGATACAATCAAAAAAACGCAACTGGTTAACCCCCTTTTCAATTGCAGCCTCAATTTTACTGCTTCTTAGTATTGGACTTAACTTCTATTTATTTCAACAATCAAAGAATGAAATTCCCGAAAACACAATTGCAAGTTTACCGGCCAGCGATTACGAAATAATGAAAAAGCCAAGTATTACTCCGGTAGCAATGTATGGATATAGCTATCATGCAATCTGTCGATGTACTATGTTCTGGGATAAAGCTACAGGCAAAGCGTATATAATGATTCATCACCTGCCAAAATCTTCCGCTGCAAAGGATTATCAATTATGGGCAATGGTCGACGGCAAACCAGTAAACGTTGGTATTATTAATGATGAAATCAGAGGGAGGTTTATTGAAATGAACAATGTTCCTTCAACCGCAAATGCTTTTTCGGTAACGTTGGAAAATGCTGGTGGAGCCTCTACTCCTACGGAATCAGAAATTTATCTGACAGGTAGCATATAATTTTTTACTACTCGCTTGACGGTAGCATTTCATCGTTTTTTTATAGCTTTATAAAAATTATTTGTATGTACAAAATACTTACTTCAATAATATTATGCTTAGGGCTAAACAGCCAGGCACAGTTTTACTATTATCCTTTTCCACCATCAACAACCAGTTACAAAATAATAGAAAAAGCTGGTGTAAAAATTTGCCATGAATATCGGTTACTAGATGATGTAAAAATTCTTTCGAATATACTTGAGTATGGAGCAAAAGGTTTACCTGCGGCTCTTTATGAAAAAGACACTGATCTGAATGGAGACTCAATCACTTCGGAAGAAACGATTTACAAATACAATGCAGCATTAAAATTATCTTTGGAAACAATTGAAGACATGGAATTTAATGACATAACTACTGTTTCATATAGTTATGATACAAAAGGAAGATTATTAAAAAAAATAATTATTACACCAGACCCCACAACGTATAAATACAGCTACGATGCTGCCGGACGGATATCAAAAGCAACAAGTACTATAAAAATGCCTGAAGTTGATAAAGATGGAGAACCAACTGGAAAAGCTTTCGAGAAACCATCTTCCCTCTCCGTTTTTAAATACGATTCAAAAAACAGATTACAAGAAGAATGGTATTATTATGCAGATATGGGGCCTATTGATATGACACAACCAATTTATAAATACAAATGGGAGTATAACAGCAATAACCAAATAAGTAAAATTTATAATATTGATGTTGATGGAGATATTACTCAAATCCAGGACTTACTTTATAATGATAAAAGTTTGCTCATTAAAAGAACGGTAAATGTAATTTCCGAAAAGAAAATAACTGAGTTTATATACGAATACTGTATGGACTGCAAGCAAAGCTGGATGAAATAAGAATATCTTTAACACTGGATTAATTGAATAAAACATGAAAGACGACAAAGACAAAGTAGATTTAAATGCAGTTGAAGATCATAATGGCATTGTAACCATTAGAGGTGGCGGAGTGAAAAGAAACTGGAACGGCATCCATTATAAACAAGGCATGTCCGCAAAAAATGTAGGCACTACCAAATTATCCGCAAATATTGCCACTATACCGCCAGGAGGTGTTGCATTTGCACATATACATGTTGACTTTGAATTAATACTCTATATCCTGGAAGGGAAAGTTAGACATGAATTTGGCCCAGGACTAAAAACTACTTTAGAAAACGAAGCTGGTGATTTTATTTATATCAAACCGGGTGTACCACATGAAGTGTTTAATATGAGTGATACAGAACCAGTAGTTGCCTTTGTAGCAAGGTCTTCAGCAGAAGAATGGGACAATATAATCCCCTACGATAGAAACCAAAATGATTAATTTATTTTAACATGAGTTGGATAAAAACAATTCCTCCTGAAGAAGCCGTTGGAAAATTAAAGGAAATCTATAACAGAGTTAGTTCACCAGGGAAAAAAATCGACAATATTCTTCAAGTACATAGCCTTCGTCCACATACTTTAGAAGGCCATATGAAACTATATAAAAATGTACTACACCATAATAATAATACATTGCCAAAATGGTTTCTCGAAACAATTGGAGTGTATGTTAGTATCCTAAACAATTGTTCTTATTGTGTAGAACATCATTTTGCAGGATTAAAGAAGCTCATAGAAGATGAAAATAAATCTGCCTCCATTCGTTACAGCTTAGCTGAAGATAATCCTGAAATGTATTTTTCAGGCAACTACTTATTACTGTTAAAGTATGCTAAAAAATTAACCATTAATCCTTCAACTATTCAGAAAATTGATATAGAAACATTACAAAATGCTGGTATTGATGATGGCGAAATTCTCGAAGTAAATCAAGTTACTGCCTATTTCTGTTATGCAAATCGTACAGTTTTGGGATTGGGTACTTCAATAAAAGGTGACACACTTGGATTGTCACCAGGTAACAATAATAATCCCGACGATTGGAGTCATGTATAAAAAAGTATTGTTCAGTTTTATCTCGGAATAATACTAACAGGTAAAATAAATTCGTAACGTATTCCTTTATAACCATCAAACTGATCCTGATCAAGTAATTTGCTTACACGAAATCCAAATGTAAGCGGATACTGATTCCACCATTTTGTGTCAATAAATAATTCTCCGCCAACACTTCGCTGATCTCTGGTGATTCTCTTATCTCTTGAATACACTTTTGTAAAATCAAAAAAAGCATTAGCTCTTACTCGTTGCAGGTAAAGGATATTTGCAAATCCCCAGTCAGGATAAATCAACGGCAAATGATAATTTGCAGACAGCTTCCACATTCTTGAAAAATATCTTCCTTCATATCCTCTTGAATAGGCAAATCTATTTGAAAATACAAGTTGACTTAATGTATCCCTTTCCTGAATAGAACCCGTTAGTATTAGATTATGTGTTGATAGAATCCCTGGAATATACAATGAGCTATTTGCTAAAAACTGATTTCCTTTTACATTCGTAATTGCATGCCGGACATTTGCAGAAAAGGAATAAGCAAATCTTGGATAAATGTGTTGTACAGCCCTTTGAATTTGTTGAGTCCATGAGAGACTATGTAATAAATAGCTAAAAGAAGTGCTCCCCAATGAATCTTTGTAAAACCCTTTATTGAATTCATTTCTCAAAACATAATTACTGGATAGATTGAAATTTTTATAGGTCTGGCCACTTGCCCAACTCAAAGGAATAGTTAAACCTACACGGGAATCTAATTGTCCCCATTGCCGAACCCGGTTTCCAATGAATGCATTTCTGTCGAATGTGTAATCCGCACCAATAGAAAAATATGGGAACAAGGCTCCATATACTGCATCAACACCTACAGTATTTGTTCTTTCATTTTGATTGTACTGATAAAACAATTCTGTTTGTAAAGTATTCAATACATTCTGACCGTAAATCGAAAATGAAAAAATTGGGTCATCATAATTCGGTCTCCAGCTATGAAGATTAATCAAACCAGTTCCTTTTTTATAATCACTAACTGCAAATTTACTTTGCACTGCTTTGCTATTTAAAATATCGGAAGTAACGCTATTTGCAAACTGTTGAAATTTTGTATTCAATTCTGAATATTCAGCAGATTGAACTTCGACCCAATTAATATCTTTTTCATCAATTTGTTTTAATTGAAACCCTTCTGCTGTAAATGCAGACCAGGTAACTTTTCCATTGCTTACATTTACGTTATAATTTCCTAAAGGTCCTTGGCTAATTTTATAAATTTTATTATCTGCCAATCGTAAAGCAAAAACATCATCATTACCCCCATAGCTTGCTGTATAGTATATAGCCTGGTTACTAATACTAGGATAGCCAATCACATTAAAGGAAGGGCTTGTTAGTTGAATTGTTTCGCCAGTAGCAATTTTAGTTTTCGCCAGGTACATTCTACCATCTTGTAATCTTACAGCTGAAATAATATTTTCATTATCCAAAAACTTTGGATCAGTAAATAAGTTAATAGAAGAAGAGGCTATTCTGTTTTTTACTTGCCCGTCAATTACATTGATAATATGTAATTCACTTTTCCCACTTTTCGTAAATTGAACAGCGGCAATCATACTACCATCTGCAGAAATATCTGGTGAAAAATAATTCGATTTATGTGTAATTGATTCTTGCTTACCAGTAGCTACATCCAGCATTCTAATAACACTATAATCTTTCCATCCCCAACGAGCATCTGATTCATACGCTGCATAAACAATTTTCCCATTTCTATAAGAGAATTGTTCATCAAGTGAAATATCTCTAGTCTTTAAACGGCGTTCATTATTACCATATTTTAAATAAAAAGCCGGGCGATGGCGATAACTTGTTTTTAAATACACCAAAGAATCAATTCCTGCTGAATAGGGAAAATAATAACTTGTTACATAATTCTTTTTAACAGGTTTAACATATTCATCCCTAACCTTTGAAACTCTTTCTATATCCTTTTTATAAAAGTTAAATGCCTCCTCTCTGAAAGATTTATACTTGACTCCCGAATGCTTTTTTATCGCCGTTTGAAAAGGATAAAAAAGTCCTTTAAAAGCACTTGCATCAGTAGTCACTTTTGTCCAGAAATCGGAGCCATATTTTTCCCTCCCATAATTAACCATCAGATAACCTAAATTATAATGGCTAGGTATATAATCTTTTAACGATCCATTGCGTAATTTCATCCAGGAAAAATCTTTTCCAGCTTGCCACAATGATGTATAAGCATTCAAAAATTGCGGCAACCTTCCCCTACCCTGTTGCGTTAATACCGTCTCCTGATAAACAGCATCACCTTCAAAAAACCAATCGGGAATTGCAGCGTTTATTGCTAATGAATATCCTTCCTCACCTGCTACTACTTTCATTAATTTACTTAGCCCGTTATTGAAATTATTATACTGTTGTATGTGACGATACTCATGCAATGCCAATTGATCACCCCAACCAATACTACCTTGACTAAAATTATTAAAATCTGGGGTCATAAAAAACTCAGTTCTGAAAGGCCCTAATTGTGCGTAGCCATTTGCTACTGTAGTTTGATTTTGGAGAACAATATTTATCTTTTTAATCTTATTGCCCAATGAAACAGGCTTTTCTTTTGCCAGATAATGTACAATAGAAGCGATTCGTTGTGCCTGACTGTCTAACCCTGCCGGAAATATGACCCGGGCAGAATCTGAATTGATTTGTTTCCACTTTACAGATGAAGGGTTGCCTCCAAACTGTTGAGCATAAACCAGAAAGCCAAGGTGCATAAATACAAGAAACAAAAAAGACTTTCTCATAATAATAGCTTTATAAAAGGGAAGTTACGTAGAAAATCATATGTTGGGACTTCAACAAAAGAGTTTAATTAAGTAGCAAGCGGAAGTTCTACAAAGAATTTAGTCCCCTTTCCTTTTTCTGTCTCAAACCAAATATTTCCTTTTGCTTGCTCAACAATTCCTTTACACATAGCTAGCCCAAGCCCGGTGCCGGAAGACTTTGTTGTAAAATTTGGAATGAATATTTTTTCATGTATTTCATCAGCAATTCCTTCGCCATTATCTTCTATAGCAATAATCAAATTCTGCTCTATCCTTTTTTCGCTAACTTTTATATGGCAAATTGCATTGCCTTTACAAGCTTGTTCAGCATTCATGTATAAGTTTGTAAAAAGCCTGTTCATTTGTGTTTTATCAAGATTTACAAATGCAGGTGCATCAATTGGATTCCACTCAATTTCTATTAACTCATTTGGCTGATATAGATTGTTTAAAGATCTAATAATATCATGCAAGTCAAACAACTCAGTTTTTGTGTTGCCAATATTTGCAAATTGCGAAAAGTCAGCCGCAATTTTTGAAAGATGATCTATTTGTTCTACCAACGTAGCAGCCACACTACTTGACAATTCTTTTACATTAGACTGATTTGAATTGATTGCCTTCTGCAAATACTGGATACTCAATTTCATTGGTGTTAATGGATTTTTTATCTCATGTGCCACTTGTCTTGCCATTTCCCGCCAGGCATCTTCTCTTTCGCTTTTTGCTAAAGCTGTTGCACTATCTCCAAGTTTAGTTACCATCTTGTTATATTCAGTTACAAGATCACCAATTTCATCATTACGGTTCCAAACAATCTCTTCGTTCAATTTACCAAGATTTACTTCTTTCATTTTATTACTAATGATGGAAAAAGAATTTGTGATTCTATTAGTAATAAATAAAGCGATCAATCCGGCAATAAGAAATATAAATGCATTAAGATTGATGATGGTAACAAGAAAATTGGAGATCTCCTGTCGCAACTCCGGACGTGAAGTGAAGTATGGAATATTTACATATGCATCAACAATTCCTTGTTGATCTCTAACTGGAGAATAAATACTCAGGTAAGAAAAGTTGCCCACTTTTTCTTCCTGCACATGCTGTACTTGTCGTAACCGATCAAGATGAAAAAATGCGCTGGGTTCCATTTTTTTACTTAAAACGCCTTTTGTATAAACATTTGCTTCAGACGAAACCTGCAAGTCACCATTCAGGTCATACACATTTACATCTACACCATGTATATCTGAAACATCATCAACCAATTTCTGTAAATTATTATTTGTGATGGAATCATAAATCTTTATTACATCATCAAATGTATTGTGATCTGCCATTTTCTTTTCCATCTCATTCACCATGATCTTCATTGTACGGCTTAGCTTTTCGCTATTACTCTGCTTATTTCTGCTTATAAAAAATGATATTGTGGCTGCGCCAATAATCAAAAAAGAAAAAATGCTAATGAATATTATTGTACTGTGTACCTGACTACGAATATTTAATTGTAACAGTTTCTTTACTCCTTCCCATTTGTATCCTTTTTGTAAAACATAAATAATGACCTTTACTATGGCAACAAGAAAAAGGAATGCGCAAAATATATAAGAAAATAGTGTGATCGCCTCAATAGCAGTTTCTCTTTTCCGTGCTATCACAACTACTTTATCCTTACTGGCCCGATACCACAATTCATCAAAATCCCCATTTTGCTTTAATGAAAATTCCTGGGTGGGTAATTCCTCATTTTTAAGCCAGGTGGCAAATGGATAATTCCCTAGCGGAGAAATCAATCTGTTTTTAGTGTACACTGCATTCGAATAAATCGGTGAATTTTCAGGATCCACACCTTTACTTTGCTTGAATAATTCAGGAAACAATGCCTCACGGCTGAAATTTTTAAGATTCGATACTATAAAAAATGAACCTAATTTTCGGTTCAAAGAATCTGTTACTTCCCTTCGGATTATATAATTAAATTTATCAAAGGCTGTCTCATAATAATATAAGTCCGGGTTAGTTGTTGGCTTTGATTGAACTGAAAAAATAACATTTAAAGCTTCATAAGTGATAGGGTCCTCATTATCTAACCCAATATTAGATGAATCGAAAACGTACAACCGGGTATCATATTTATTTAAAAAACCACTGTAATTACCAGTAATGATGCTATCTCTAAAATAATCCCCATTTCGTTTATCCTTGAACCGGTAAAAATTATTGCTTAAAAAATCATTATCCAGATACTTGATTGCGATACTCATCAGCATTTCACTGGAAGGATCTGTTTGTATAGCTAATTTTTCTGCAATAGATTTCCTTTTCTCCCACTCCACTTTTTTATTCTGGGACAACATAATAGCTGCAATAGAAACTGAGAATATAAATAGCCATGAAAGTATACCTACAGCGCTTATTCTGATATTTTTAATATATACACCCTTTTGATTAATCAACCAGGTATAACAAAATAACCAGATTAAGACAGGTAAATAAAATATTACATCCAATGGCCCAGCTAAAAAACTGAGGTAGACCAGACCTATTATACCAATAGTAAAATAAACAAGATATTCCCGTCCTGAAAACAATGGGAATATCATCCTGAATAGTAATTGTGACAAAAAATAATAAGACAGAGACAAACTAGCAAGAATAAAAAACCCGGCTACTGTATAACTGTTCAAGCTAAAAAAATCAGTAACATCAAATGAAATTTTTGAGTCTGCAACAAGACTTCGAACTACAGATGCAAGTAAAAATGTAGCACCTATTAAAAAACAAAGCGATAAAGTTGCAATCAACCATTTCCTTTTTTCAGATCCTTTAAAATAAAATACTTTCTGGTATTGCAATTTTGACCATGCAAACAACACAATCCATCCGAATAATACAACATTGACAAACAAATCGCCAAGTGATCTTTGCACAATATTAGACCCATAAATTAATGGGCTGAAAAATTCAAATTGGCGGAGATTTAATAATAATGGGAAAAAATATATGAGTAATCTTAGAATAATTAATAAAAGTACCAGCATGCCTATTGCCTTTGCTGTTCCATATTTTTTAGAGATTGATTCAACAAATAATTGGATAAAGAACAGTAAAAACAAAATTGATCCAAAACGCAATAACAAAGTAAAGTTGTTATTATATGGAACCGCTCCTGATATTTTTTTTTCTAAATAAAAAAGTATTTTGCCGCTATTATTTTTTACTGCAAAATCTGTAATCTTATTACTTATTTTAACTCTTTCAGTAGCTAGCTTACTATGAACAAACTCTTCCGGGAGATAATCTGTTTCTATAAAAAATTCAGAGCGGACAGGAATAACAGCTAATGAATAAAGCTTTCCATTACGACTACTTAATGTGTTTTTAAGTATATAATACCATCCATTAGATAGTT
>JAHEMM010000025.1:28232-31648 GCA_024643655.1 Chitinophagaceae bacterium
GGGAGATAATCTGTTTCTATAAAAAATTCAGAGCGGACAGGAATAACAGCTAATGAATAAAGCTTTCCATTACGACTACTTAATGTGTTTTTAAGTATATAATACCATCCATTAGATAGTTTTTCAAAACATTCTCCATTTTCCCCATTTATTATATGATCTGGAGGAACAACTTTTTGATCGTTCCAGAATTTCATTTCTATTTCGCCAAAATCGCTTACAGAATAAAGAAAAATACCAAAAGGCTTAGCGGTAAGTTTTGAAAAATCTTGCCAGCTCTCATTTTTAGTGATTAATTCATCTATGAGTAAAGAATCCTTTATAAATGCAGCATAATCAGTCTGTTGATGGTTCAGATAATTTTCAACTTTAGCTACTTCTCTAAATACGGCTGTTTTATTCGAATATAATTTATTGAATAATAATGAAAGAATAAATAGAATAATTGATAAAAGAAGTAAGGTATACTTCCGCCATAAGATATTTTTCAGTTGAAACTTCACCTGTCTGTTCGTTGCTTTTTTATACTATTCCAAATCACATCCATTTCTGCTAACGACATTGAATGAAGTGCCTTTCCTTTTTGCAAAGCCTCTTCCTCCATTTTATTGAAACGATAAATGAATTTCTTATTGGTCAATTCGAGTGCATTTTCAGCATCTATATGCAAAAACCGTGCATAATTTATTAGGGAAAATATCAGATCACCAAACTCTTCCTCGATAGCCTGTTGTAATTTAACTTTTTCAGAAAGATCATTTGAAGACTCGAAATCATGTAGTGCTGTTTTCAACTCAGTCATTTCTTCCTCTACCTTTTCCCATACTTCCTCTTTTTTATCCCATTCAAATCCTACCTGTTTTGCTTTTTCTTGCAATCGCATTGCTTTTACAGTTGCAGGCAAGGACTTTGGAACACCGCTGATAACAGACTTCTTCCCTTCTTTCAGTTTCAATTTCTCCCAATTTCGTTTAACATCATCCTCATTATTTACTTTTACCAATGCTCCTTCCTTATCAGGATCTCCATAAATATGAGGATGACGGCCAATGAGTTTTTCACAAACATCATTAATGACTTCATCCAACTCAAATTGATTCTGTTCTTTTCCAATCTTAGCATAAAATACAATATGCAATAACAAATCGCCTAA
This sequence comes from Chitinophagaceae bacterium, assembly GCA_024643655.1. GTDB lineage: Bacteria > Bacteroidota > Bacteroidia > Chitinophagales > Chitinophagaceae > JJ008. Next base: position 29,386 of record JAHEMM010000025.1, read on the forward strand.
TTCTTCCTTTATTCCCTTCCAATTATCATCTGTAATGGCATCAGTTAATTCATATGTCTCTTCTATTGTTAGTTGACGGAGTGTTTGAATCGTCTGCTTTTTATCCCAAGGGCATTGTTCCCTTAACTCATCCATTATTTTAACTAATCTTAAAAAAGCGTCGCTGTTTTTTGTACTCATTAATTGGAATTATAAATTAAAGGCAGTAAAGAATAAAAAGATGATAAACAAAAATAAAATCATTGCAAGCGAAGAAATAGATACTAAAAAAAGTTTTATAAAAGTTTTCCATCTACTTTGGCCATAAAAAAAACGCATTGCTTTATATAAATAAATAGCAAGCCCAATAAACAAGGCCCCGATTAAATATCCAAAAACACTCAATCCTGTTAATGTCTCTAACTTTTCAAACGTAAAAGCCAAAAGCAATAAAATAAAATTAAATACATAAAAATGAATAGTAAAAATGCCATGATCAGCAAAATAGAATTGTTTGCGCCTGATATAAAGCAATCGTAAGATTAAAGCAAATAATGGCAATGAAACAAATAATAAATAAGGAAGTTTATGAAGTAAATCATTGCCCAATTTCTTCATAGCATCATCAGGATTTTTGCTATACTTATTATTTATTGAGATCTCTTTCCTTACTAACCACTTTAACAATCTACTATCTCTCTTGTCGGATGAAAGTGATTTTTGAATAGAGTCGTAAACCTGAACCGATTTAAATTTTTTACTTTTACCAGTAAGACTTAAATGAAAAGAAGCTTTAGAAAATAAAGGTAAATCTGTTAATGAAATTGGCTTAAGTGTGTCCTTGTAAATAGCCATCTTTTCAAGTATCGCTTTCTTTTCAGGATGATCTTTATACTTTATTCCGGCATTTTCAATCAGCGCTAATCTTGTAGCCCCATTCATTTCACCATCTGTATTAATATTAATAATATTTGATTTTGAAAAAACACTAAAAAAGAAAAGAAAGAATATGGCCGACGTAAATACATACATTCTTACAGGATGCAGATATTTGACCCTGCGTCCCTTCATATACTCTTTTGATAAAAACCCGGGCTTGAATAATAAATCTTTAGCAGTAGTAAAAAAACTACCATCAAAATGTGTAATATCATTAAAAAAATGTGTTACCATGTGCCAAAATGTTTCTTTCGGCACAACATTTTCCTGTCCACATACATGACAATATCGTCCTTGTACAACGGTTCCGCAGTTTAAACAGTCCTTCTCTTTACGCTGAGGTGTATGAGACATTAAAGATTTTCCTTAAAAATAAGCACAAAAATACAAGCAAGTTGAATTTTCCTTTACTGAACAATTCAGATTAACTTTACCTCTTAAAAAACAATATCATAAAATGAAATTCCTCTCCTTCTTTTTTTTAATTGCTTTCTCCATCCAATTAAATGCTCAATACTATTACAATGACATAATTAGCACCTTAGAAACAAACCGTCAAATGAGGACATATCAGAAGCATAATGTAAAATCAGTATCTGCTTTTGGTATAGATCAAAATGGCGCTAAAGACCCGAATTTTGCTGAAGTATATGAAGTAAAGGAAAACGGTAAAAAATTACAAATAAGTAGTCGAAATGGATCTCAGCTTTCTGTTTATTATAACAGATACGATGAACAAGGGCGAATAATAAGTATTACAGATTCTTCATCTATAATTCAAAATACAACTACATATCAATATAGCAATGATGGAAAAGTTTTAGAAATCAAAAATGTTACGATTGATGCAGGCAATGATTTTAGTCAAACGGAAACCCATCAATGGATTTATAATGCGGCTGGAAATCCTTCAAAAATGTGGCGCATAATAAACAATACAGACAGTCTTGAGATTCGATTCTTTCCAGATGAAAATGGTTTAACCGGAGATGAAAAAACATTTAGAAAAGGAGTAGAGACAGCCGCTATATATTATTATTATGATGAAAAAAATAGACTTACAGACATAGTACGTTATAATGAAAAATTAAAAAGGCTTTTACCAGATTTGATGTTTGAATATGATGAAGAAAGTAGAATAATTCAAAAAATAACAACAACACCCAGTATCAAAGTCAGCTACCTGATCTGGCGTTATATTTATGACGAAAAGGGGCTTAAAACAAAAGAAGCATTGTTCAATGATGACAAACAGTTAACTGGCAAGATTGAATTTAATTACACTTTTTCTCAATAATGAAGACTTTTTTTAAATATTGATTAGTTTTTCTTTAAAAATTGGGAT
>JAHEMM010000112.1:0-3485 GCA_024643655.1 Chitinophagaceae bacterium
GTATCAGGTTTTAAATCTTTAGGATGTGCTTCAATAGTTACCTGTTTTGTCATTATTCGTTTCATAGTTTCTGCCAATGAAACAGATGTTACTTTAAACTCAAACTGATCCTGATTATATCGTTGTTTTAAAAAGCCATTAATTAGTACAGTACTTCCTTGTTGCAGAATATGCATTAGCCGCATATAATCTTCCCGGAATAAAGGAAATTCTGTTTTGCCGGAATAATCTTCAATAACAAAATTGCCGTACTTGTTTCCACTTTTGGCAACCCGATGTTGTGCATCAGAAACCAATCCCACCAAACGAAATGGTCTGCCCGGATTAGATTGCATACTAATAGATTCTCTGAACTCATTAAAATCAGCAATCGGCGTTACACCATAGTGCCGCATTTCAAATCTGTAATTATCCAGCGGATGACCGCTTAAAAATATCCCTGTAACATCTTTTTCATGATCAAGTTGAACAACTAACGGCCAAGGTTCACAATCTGGAATTTTTGGTGGAGGTATTTCCATGCTAATGGGTAAATCACCAAATAATGTATTCGCTGTGTTTGCATTCTGATTAGAATAGATTTGCCCGTATTTGATTATTTTTTCCAAACCATTAATAGCCTCACCTTCGGGCACATTAAAATATTGTGTACGGGTATGTTCAGGAAAACAATCGAATCCACCGGCATAAGCCAGACTTTCTAATGTTTTTTTATTGACGGTACGTTGATTGACTCTTTTAATAAAGTCAAAAATATCTTTATAGTGTCCGCCTTTTTTTCTTTCTTCAATAATGCTTTCAATAGCCGCTTCACCTACACCTTTTAAACCACCGAGTCCAAAACGAATTTCTCCTTTATTGTTTACGGCAAATCCTTTTAGCGATTCATTAATATCAGGTCCAAGCACTTTTAAACCCATTCGCTTACACTCTTCCATAAAGAAGGTAATCTTATCAATACTACCGGCGTTATTCAGTACCGCCGACATATACTCAGCAGGGTAGTGGGCTTTTAAATAAGCAGTTTGATAGGCTACATATGCATAACAGGTAGAGTGGGATTTATTAAAAGCATATTGTGCAAATGCTTCCCAGTCGGTCCATATTTTTTCTAATCGTTCTGCCGGCAATAAATTTTTAGTAGCACCTTCTATAAACTGTGCTTTCATTTTATTCAGTACAGTAATTTGTTTTTTACCCATTGCTTTGCGCAATATATCTGCATCACCTTTGCTGAAGCCTGCCAGTTTTTGCGCCAGTAGCATTACCTGTTCCTGATATACTGTAATACCATATGTCTCTTCAAGGTATTCTTCCATTTCAGGTAGATCATATTGAATGGCTTCTCTTCCATGTTTACGATCAATATAATTGGGGATATAGGCAATCGGGCCGGGACGATATAATGCATTCATAGCAATAAGGTCGCCGAACTTATCGGGTTTTAATTCCCGTAAATATTTTTGCATGCCTGCACTTTCAAATTGGAAGGTTCCAATTGTTGCCGCATGTTGATAAAGTTCAAATGTTTTTTCATCATCCAAAGGAATGGTGTCGATGTCAATTGTTACGCCATGTATTTGTTTGATGAGTGCTAATGCATTTTTAATTATAGTCAGGGTTTTTAATCCTAAAAAGTCCATTTTGATAACACCAGCATCTTCAATTACACTTCCTTCAATCTGTGTAAGCCATAAGTTGGATTCTTTTGAAGTGGCAATGGGAATCAATTCCATCAGATCTTTTGGAGCGATGATAATACCTGCCGCATGAATTCCTGTATTACGAACTGAACCTTCCAGTCGTTCTGCTTCATGCAACACTTTACTCAAAATAGAGTCGGTGTCTTTATAGATATCACGAAGTTTTTTTACATTCTCCATGTCATCACTTCCCAATCCATCTTTTTCTTCCAGCGATTTTTCGCCGTCTTTAGTTTTCATGGGAGCATGTAACACTCTTCTTAATTCAGTACCCGGACGATCGGGCACTAATTTTGTCAACGCCCTGCTTTCAGGTAATGGTAAATCCATCACTCTTGCTACATCCGCAATACTTGACTTGGCAGCCATAGTGCCATAGGTTATGATCTGTGCAACCTGATTCTTGCCATATTTTTCTACAACATAGTCGATCACTTTTTGTCGGCCTTCATCATCAAAGTCGGTATCAATATCCGGCATTGATTTACGATCGGGATTTAGAAACCGCTCAAATAGTAAATTGTATTTTATCGGATCAATATTAGTGATACCAATACAATATGCCACTACAGAGCCAGCTGCTGATCCACGACCTGGGCCGATGAAGACATCTTTTTTGCGGCCTGCATCAATAAAATCACCAACAATTAAAAAATAACCGGCAAACCCCATCATTTTAATGGTGAAGAGTTCAAAATCTATTCTCTCTCTTAATTCATCAGTTATTTCAGTATAGCGTTTGGCAGCACCTTCATACGTAATATGTTTTAAATATTCCCACTGATTTAATGAATCAGCCGATACATGATACTTTTCTATTTTTTCATCTTTAGAATGTATTTGGAATCTTTTCTCCACAGGAAAATTAGGTAGCAAAATATCACGGGTAAGATTCAATACTTCAATCTTATCTACAATTTCATTTGTATTGTCCAATGATTCCGGAAGGTCATGAAAGACCTTGCTCATTTCTTCTGTAGTTTTGAAATAAAACTGATCATTCGGAAAAGCAAAACGTTTGTCTTTTACATTAATGTCATCATCATTAAAATCCCGAAGGGCAGGAGTCGTAATTTTTTCACCAGTGTTGATACAGAGTAAGATATCATGCGCATTGAAATCATCTTGCTCTACATAATGTGAATCATTACTGGCAATAATTTTTACATTATACTTTCGGGCCAATTTTATCAATACCAGATTTACTTTGTCCTGATCGGCCATTCCGTGGCGTTGCAGCTCTACATAAAAATCTTGTTGAAAAATATTCAGCCACCATTTAAATTCGTTTTCACCTTCATCTTCTCCTTGTTTTAAAATGGCTTGCGGAATTGAGGCTCCGAGACAACAGGTTGTTGCAATTAATCCATCGTGATATTTTTGAATCAATTCTTTGTCAATTCTTGGATACTTACCATACATGCCTTCTACAAAACCAAGGGAAGTTAGTTTGATAAGATTCTTATATCCTTTTTCATTCTTGGCAAGCAAAATCTGATGAAAACGTTTGTCTTTTACTTCTTTAGTAAATGTTTTCTGATGTCTTGTCTCCGTTAAATAAAATTCACAACCAACTACAGGTTTTACTTTTACATTTCCGTTCTCATCTTTATTCCTGTGGGCTTCTGCTACAAAATCAAATACGCCAAACATATTGCCGTGATCACTAATGGCCAATGCCGGCATTTCATCTTTGATGGCCTTTTTGTAAAGATTTTTGATAGAAGCAGCTCCGTCGAGCAGTGAGTATTGGGTATGTACGTGGAGATGAGAGAATTTCAT
>JAHEMM010000112.1:3585-8042 GCA_024643655.1 Chitinophagaceae bacterium
TAGTCACTTTTATAACAAGTAACAAAGATGAACTTATGATTTTTTGAAAGTATAATAGTTCTGGGTGTGGAATGCGTTCTTGTTGTGAATAACGACTTTCCAGTTTCAGCATCGAGACAGGCAATCATTCCAAGGCTATTATACGATACAAAAAGATGACCACTTGTATCCATCACGACATGCCTTGGACTCGACATTACATTCATCACTTTATCAGTCTCCCAGGTATTATTGTCTACTACATGAAGGCTGGCGCCGCCCATGATAGCGATATATGATTTTTTGTTTTTGTTATCTACAACTATTCCTCTTGGTATAGCAGAAACTTTTACAGTATTAGTCACTTTTCCAAATGGATATACATTTTTGTTTAATTCCAAAATGCTGGTATTACGGGAGTGCCAATTGCTTACCAATAAATGATTGTTGTCTGAAGTAACTGCAATTACTTTTGGTGTTTTTCCTGTTTCAATTAAAGGAACCCGGAAAGAGTCTTTTTTCGTTGATCCAGGATAAACAACGGTAATTGGTTTTGTTTTCTGTTCGCCATTAATTGTTCCGGTGTTTTTTGAAAAATCATTTACCCAAATGGGAACAATGCCATCAGCATTATGTAAAGAAACCCAAAGTATTTCATCATCATGACTAAAACAGGCTTCCACTGGTTTTTCCTGGAATGAGTTGATTGGTCGATTACGGTTATAGTCCCAACCCATTCCTTTTGTTGGAGTAAACTTGTATTCTTTTGTCAGTTTTCTCGAAGCCTGATCAAATTCATAAACACTCATTCCTTCGAGATTCATCGCAAATAATTTAGATCCTTTTGAATTGAAGATGACGGATTTTGTTCCACTAGCGGCAGCTAATGTTTCTTTTTTCTCATATTCTATTACAGCATATGGTTTTAGTGGCGGATGAACTGGGACTGTATCTATTTTGATAAGCTTGGTTTCAAGCGAATCGTTATAACTTAATTTGGTAGATTCAGCACTTTGGCAACCTGTTGCCAATAAATACATTGTAATAAGGGATAAAATGGTTTGCATGGCGATTTGTCTTATTGTTCAATAATATGAAAAAAATCGTTTAATTCAATAGTTGGTTTAGCTCATTTATGAGATAGAACTATTTAATATAAATATCTGATTATCAGAACTATGCGATTGTGGCAATTTAATTGCTAAAAAATCGTTTAGGGGATAAGGTTTTTCAGTCATTTAACATTATTTTTGACCGCCTTCGCTGAGAAGGCACAACTGTCTGATTTGTATGCTTCGGCCGAAAATATAAAGGCAGCAATTTTTGGAAAACCCCATGAAATCATCCTAAAAGAAAGACGTAATGGTTAAGAAGTTATTACCGGCATTATCAGCTATCATTTTTTTAAGCAGTTGCTCAACATTTAAGCCGTTGAATATTACCAGCAACAAACCAGTTGCTACTGTACAGTCCCCAACGAAAAATACAAAATTTATTGAAGAAATTACTGTTGTGCCACAAGCAATTACAGTTAATAAAGATGTACGTCCTGTTGTAAAAAATGAGACAAAAAATAACAGGCAAACAACCAGTAAAACATCATTTGAAAAAAAGTCAACTGCTAAAAAGCCAATTGCTATTAAGCCAGATGTTGCTGAATTGTTTCAAGAATTTTTTGAAGATGATTTACCTGAAGTAGAACAATCGTCGCCTGTTCAGTTAAAATATGCGGTATTGATGAATACTGAAGTTGAATCATTGCCTAGCAAATCATTATTAGAAGCTGTTGATGAATGGTACGGTGTGAGATACAGAACTGGTGGAAGATCTAAAAAAGGTGTTGATTGTTCTGGCTTTACGGTAGAAGTTTATTCGGCGTTATACGGAATGGAAATACCCAGAGTTTCAAAAGAGCAATATCGGGTTAGTGAAAAATTATCTACTACAGAACTGGAAGAAGGTGATCTTGTTTTCTTTAATACCAATGGTAGAGGTGTTTCACATGTGGGTATTTATCTGGGGCATAATAAATTTATTCATGCTTCTGTTTCAAGAGGCATTATGGTTAATGATCTTTTTGAAAGTTATTATTTGAAACGCTATATCGGCGGTGGTAGAATAACTACTAAAGAAGCTGAGCCTCAAGGAACAAATTAATTCTTAATTCCCATTCTCTTTTTAATGGATTGAACTACCGGTATTATATCCGGTGATAGTTTCAAGTACACGACTCCAAATGCATATAATGCTATGAATGTTGTACTTCTCGCAAATATGCCAACAAATCCATGGAGGTCTTTAAATGAGAAATAACATACACCGTAACAGCCTGCTGCAAGTAATATTGTATAGAGCGATTGTATAGTAAATGGAAAGAGTTTAAATTTATTCCAAAGAAAGAAAATACGAATTGTATTATAAACCGTTATCGAAATAACAGTTGCTATTGCAGGTCCGATAAGGCCATATTCCTTTGTAAGAAGATACGTTAAAGGAAGCATTATACTTAACAAGGCTACTCCACTTAGCAACTCAAACCTCCAAAAAGTAGAAGTGGCAATAATTTGAGCATTAACACCAGTCCCCATGTCAATGATCTTCGTTAAACCTAATAAGAAAAAGATAGAAGAAGCATCAAGATAGGACGGTTTAACACCGAAAGTAATAATGCCATCATTGAAATTTAACCAGATGAGTAAAAAAATTGCACATGCAAATACTAACTGATTAATTGATGATCGTTGATAAACTTTTTGAAGCAGCGCCATATTTTTATCTTTCCATGCTTTGGATAGATGTGAAATGGAGGCGGATATTATACCACGTTGTGGTGCTTGTATTATACTAGTAATAATTGTAGCAAGGCCATAAATTCCTGCTTTTGCTGCACCATTCTCCAGTAATGAAGCGATTACAATAGTATCGAATACTTGTGATAAAGTAAATATCAATGTGCCTCCATACACAAAAGAACAAAGGGTTACAATTTTTTTCAAAAATCGCCTGCTCACTTTGCTTGGCTTCAATACAAAGTGAATTTTCTTTTTTATGATCAGGTATATAAATAAGCTTACAGCTATTCCCATATAAGTGAATGCAAATAGCTTAATAAATAAATCGAAATCTGAAATGATATGCGTAATATAAAGTACAATCAGTAGGGTTGTAAACAACCTCCATTGCACTTCTCTGAAAAAATTTGCTAACACGGATTTATGCAATGTCCATGTGTAGGCTTCCAGTACTGAATAAATAGTAAGACCTAAGCCCATTGGAAAAATCCAGTAATAATAATTGACAAGCTTTGGTGCATTGGTGCCAAATTTTTGAATTACAAGATGTTTCATTGCCCAACCAGCAATCATAACTAATACAAATCCTATCAGGCTTACTAATAAAGCCCATGAAATCATATCATTTTTTTCCGTTGGTAGATTGTCATTATAATAGGGATGAAATTTAAAAATATAAGAAGGCATTCCCATTGCAGCAAATGCAGCCATCATAGTTGCGATAGCAATAAATATCGTAGTTAGACCATATTCAGCTTCAGTAAAAGTTCCTTCTCTGGTAAAGAAATATGTATTTAATAAGCCTACAGCAAAGCCAATATATATTACAACAGAGGATATAATACTTTGCCTTCGGATGCTGCTCATGCCGTAAAGATAGTGAATGGTAAAAAGTGAACTATCAAGTAGCCTTAGTAATACCTATTCTATTTTTTTTGTTTTGATATAATAATTTTTATTGACATCATCCATCTTATAATTCAAAGGAAGTTCAATTTCTTTCCATTCAACACCTGGATATAACCTGAAACCTTTTCCAGCACCAATGTCGACTGGCATATTAAATCCTTCGATACAGTTAGACCAACGATAAGAAATTTTATTCCCCATTATTTTGTACTCCAGTTGAGGTATTTTAATTGTACGCAAGTATTGATCAAAAATTTTACTTAAATCCTTACCAGATTCTTTTGAAAAATATGCTTCTACATCTTTTGAGTCAACTGTTTGATGATAATATTCTCGGTTTAGTCCCCGAAGTATCCCTCTGAATACAGAATCATTATTAATTATTTGTCGAATGGTATGAATGATATTGGCCCCTTTAGCATACATATCTCCGCTTCCCTCATTGTTTATGCCATATTTCCCTATAATTGGCTTATCGTTTTTAATATTTCTTCTAACTCCCTGTAAATATGCATCAGCGGCTTCTTTTCCATAATGATATTCAGTAAAAAGCGTTTCAGAATAATTCGTAAATCCTTCATGCACCCACATATCGGCTATATCGTTTGTAGTAATATTATTTGCAAACCATTCATGTCCGCTTTCATGTATTATTATAAAATCCCATTTTAGCCCCCAACCACTGCCAGAGAGATCTCTGCCAAGATATCCGTTCAAAAATCTATTTCCATAAGCAACTGCACTTTGATGTTCCATACCGAGATGTGGTGATTGAAC
>JAHEMM010000113.1 GCA_024643655.1 Chitinophagaceae bacterium
TTTTGCATATACCCAATCCACAAGCTTACCATTCTTGTCGTGACCAACAATTATATGTTTTGGAGATGGAATAAGGCAATGTTTTATTCCACCATAACCACTTATTTGATCCTGATAGGCTCCTGTATGAAAAAATCCTACATACAAAGGTGCGTCATCACCCCCTGTTTTTGGAAGGAAAACTTCATTTATATGTTCTTCCGAATCATAATAATCATGACTATCACAAGTAATTCCGCCTAATACAACACGGTGATGATCTTGTTCCCATTTATTAACGGGCAACATCAGAAATTTTTCCCCAATTCCCCAGGTATCGGGTAATGTAGTAATGAAAGATGAATCTATCATATACCATGTTTCCTTATCATTCTGAACTTTTTCAGCAATTACCTGATAAATATGAGCCATACTCTCTCCTACTGTGTAACTTCCAAATTCTGTGTAAATATTAGGCATAGGTACTTTTGCCTTTTTGCAAGTCGTTTTAATATTCTTTACTATTTCATTGATCATAAATTGATAATCATAATCAAATCCAAGAGAATGCTTAATAGGAAAACCTCCACCAATATTAATTGAATCTAATTCCGGGCAAATCTTTTTAAGCTGGCAATAAAGATTGATTACTTTATTTAATTCACTCCAGTAATAGATATCATCCTTTATACCTTTATTCAAAAAAATGTGGAGCATTTTAAGTTGAAATTTACTTTCATATCCTTCAATTCTATCTACATAAAATTCAAGTATATCTTTTGCTCTCATTCCCAAGCGGGAAGTATAAAAAGGGAAACTAGGTTCTTCCTCTGCCGCTACTCTGATACCTAATTTAAATGGCACTTTTACAGAGGTAGCATAATCTTTAAGTTCATCCTTATTATCAAGCACAGGAATGACATTTTGAAAACCAGCATTCAATAAATTGGCAATACGGCGGGTATAAGGCTTTTGTTTAAATCCGTTGCAAATAATATGAATGTCTTTATTGATCTTCTTTTTAGCATATAACTTTTTGATAATTTCAATATCATAGGCATAAGAAGTTTCCAGATGTATTTCATTTTTTAATGCCTCTTCTACAACAAAACTAAAATGTGAACTTTTGGTACAATAGCAATAGAAATATTTTCCTTCATATCTATGCTTTTTAAAAGCATTGGCAAACATCACTTTTGCTTTTTGAATCTGCATGCCAATTTTTGGCAGATACGTCATTTTAAGTGGAGTCCCATATTTTGCTATTAAAGCTCTGAGATCAAGATCATTAAAATGAAGATTACCATCTTTTACTTCAATTCCTTCTTGAGGGAAGTTAAAAGTTTGCTTTACTAGGTCGTGATAAGAATTAGTCATGTATACATAAAAGGGTTAAGCCAGTAATTAATTAACTGTGCAAAAGTATAAGTTTGAAAGTATTTTAAACCAAAAAATTAGCTGGCCTCCAATGTCTAAATCTTTGAAGAAATTCCGGTTTTATTTTCAACAGGCGTTACTTCATACCCCTCTTTCTTTAAAAGATTAATAACACCTTTTTCACCGGGTAAATGGCCAGCTCCTACAGCGATGAGTACTGACTTTTCAGGTAAAATATCTTTCAATTTCTTCACCCAGTTATGATTTCTATTATATAATAATACATCGGTAAAACCTGCCATACCTGCATCCTCCTCGACCATCATATTTTCAAGCATTTTTAAATCCTGATCTCTGTATGCTTTAAACATCTGCTCCATCTGTTTATTTTCACTATCATCTTTTCCATCAGATTCAATATGCTTAAGTAATTGTTGTGCCTGCATTTTGTAGGGGATGCTATCCAAAACACCAGCCTGGTATGACATCGTTTCCATCCCGTTTATTTTCTTCTTACTTAATTTAGCTTCTTCCATAATTACCTGTTCCATCATAGCCGATTTATCACAGGGTATAGAAGATTGAGCAAGTGTAGAAGCGGCCATTAAAGGCTTATATGTTTCCAGCATTGAAAATGGAAGCATAGACCCTTTTGCTTCAAAATAAGCTTTTACTTTATCGTATTCTTCAGTTGTCAGCAAATCTCGTAACGTAGTATCTCCTCTCATTTTCATTTTACTCATAGCCCCCACCATCTCAAAAAGATTATCCATATCTACTTCAAAATACACTTCATCACAATTCTTAATTATACTTTTCATGTTTTTACTTAATACAGCATCTTCCTCACATAACATATGAATAGTACCAAACAGGTAAGATGGTTTTTCTAAACCATTGCCGCTTATCTTCCAAAGCAGCGTATTTTCACCAACTCCTCCATCTCCTTTTTGAGCACAAGAGGATAAAGTAATAAGGCTAACAAGTAAACCAGCACTAAGTCTTTTCATATTATTGTTTAAGTTGACAAACTGAGTTTCAAAAAAAAATACGAAATTATTTTATTCCAGCTCAAATATCCGTCCATTCTGATTTAAATGCCTTTGTGTCAGATTTGAGGTCAATAAAATACTTCATCCCAATGACGAATGAATCTTGTTCCCCATTTGACATTCATTTCCTCTGACGTGATAGAGAAGCCCAACTCCTGTTTTACAGCTAATACAGGCAAATTGACTCCTGCACCTAAAATCGCAGCAATCGTACCTTGTACTCTTGGATTAATTTCAAGAATTAAGTATTCACCACTTGTGGATTTTTTTACCTGTATGCCAATATTACCATGCAATTGCAATTCCTTAATGATTGCTTCACAATAACGAATGATACTTTTTTCTTCAACAATTTCTCCTTCCACACTTATTCCATTTTGCATTTTTTTTCGTAGCCTTGGAATAATCAAAATTGGCTGTCCATGATTGGCAAGACAATCAACTGAATATTCTTCACCTGGTAAATACTCAGCAACCAATAGCGCCGGGAATTGACCGCTTGATAAAATACCTATAGCAGAATTTAGATTAATAAATGTTGTATCTGGCTTATAATGAAATAATAATTCAAGCTCATTTATATTTTCTGATAAAACCCGAAAACCCCTGCTACCATTGGAAACACAAGGCTTAAAACAAACCTGCTTTTCAGGATATCCCAATATTGTAACTGCATCCTGAAACTGTTTGACTGTTTCTACAATCTGGAAGGCAGGAATAGCTATTCCTCTCCATTGTAAAAATTCGTATAACTTTCCTTTATCATTTGCTATTTCCAATGAAGATTGCGCAGCTACTAATACTTTAATGCCTGATAATTCAAATTCTTTTTTTCTTGTAGCTAATGGAATTAACTCTTTGGTAACCAAAGGAAGGATAACCTGAATATTATTTTTTTTACAAACAGAAAGTAGTGTGTCTATAAAATCAAGTGAAGTAGCTTTTGGGATTACTTCAAAATGATCGCCTAAATATTTTCCAACTACTTCGGAATTTGCATCGGCAACAAATAGTTTAAACAATTTTTCCTGCCGCAAGCATTTAATAATTCCTGATGCTCCTGGAGCACCACCACCTGTTATTAAAATGTTTATCGTTTGTACTGACATTTAAATGCTGTAATTAATAACAGACAAGATAAAAGAAATTTATTGAAGACAAACATTAAGACGAACCATCTGCTACTACAGCTTCATCTCCATACATCTGATCTTTAAACTTTAATGAAGGAGAAGGGATAAAAGAGCCAATGCCCAATGCAAGCCATTTTTCATCCACTGCAATTATTGTTTCATCCTTTGCTACAATAATATTTGGCCAGTCCCTGTGAAAATCATCAAACTCTTTTGTTTTGCGGGTTCCATCAAAGCCCATACAAGCATGATATTTATTTGACCTTGTTTGTTTGAAAAGATGATAATCTCTTTTGGGGTCGAGGTTATTGCAGAAACGCCATAAAGCCGTTGGCAAATCATTTGCATCTACAGAATGCTCCACATATAATATCATCTTCACTCCTTCCAGTTCTTGTAAAGAACAAACCTGTTCATGTAATTCTTTTATATGTTCTTTTCTATTTTTTTCGACTGAAATTATTAAACAAGGAATTTCTTTAGGTAGCAAAGATGTATTAACATTTTTGATCTCATTAAAAGCATTCAAAGCCTTCTCAATTACTTCAGGCTGATGATTCATGACTCCTGAATAAAAACTATCATCTACTTCTTCTTCATGTTTCGCCGTTCCATCAATACACATTTTACCGCCAAATCCCATTTTACTACAACTATGATCCAGCACATCCATCGGCCCAGTAGAGAAGAAAATATCAGTCGCCGGATTCAGATTTTTAAAAACATATTTTGCAAGGGCTTCATAATCCTGAATTGAAACCCCTTCGTCTGCCATCACCAATATTTTATTAAACATCATTTGGCCGGCGCCCCACATAGCATTCATCACTTTCTGTCCCTGCCCGGCATAATCCTTTTGAATTTTAGTAATGACAAGATTATGAAATACACCTTCTATCGGCATATCCATATCTAGAATCTCAGGTACCATCGTCATTTTAATAGGTGCAAGAAATATTCTTTCAGTCGCTTTCCCCAGCCATGCATCTTCTTGTGGCGGAATACCAACAATAGTTGCAGGATATACTGCATTCTTTTTATGCGTTATCGCTGTAATATGAAACTTCGGATACCAATCCGGTAACGAATAATAACCTGTGTGATCACCAAACGGACCTTCCCAGATCAATTCATCATTGGGATCAACATATCCTTCAATTATAAAATCAGCATCAGCAGGCACTTCCACATCTGGTTGAGATATACATTTTACAAGTTCTACCTTTTTCTTACGTAAAAATCCTGCCAACATATATTCATCCACATTTTCTGGTAATGGTGCAGTTGCAGCATACGCATACACAGGATCGCCACCCAAGGCAACCGCAACGGGCATTCTTTTATTTAACTTTTTGTATTCAGCAAAATGTTTTGCACTCACTTTATGTTTATGCCAATGCATCCCAGTAAGCGTAGGTCCAAAAACCTGCATACGATACATGCCAACATTTCTTGCATTGGTATTTGGATCTTTCGTATGAATTACAGGAAGTGTTACAAATGGACCACCGTCTTTTGGCCAGCAAGTAATCACTGGAATTTTAGTTATATCCGGGTTTTCTATCACTACTTCCTGACATTCCCCTTTTCCATTTTTTACTTTCGGCATCCAGCTCGCAAATTGACCAAGCTTAGGTAATAATTTAAGTTTGTCTAAAATACCTTCTTTAGGTGATGCTAATAACTTAAACAAGTTTTCGATTTCATGTGCCACATCGTCCAAATGATCAACACCTAGTGCTAAACACATTCGTTTTTCACTCCCATATGCATTCATCAGCACAGGAAAATCATAACCAGTATTTTCAAACAGTAATGCTTTACCTCCATTACCTGATTTACTGATTCGATCAGTTATTTCAGCGATTTCCAGTTTGGGATCGACATACGTTTTAATACGAATCAGTTCTCCTGCTTTCTCCAATGCATCGATAAATTGTTGTTGATTTTTCCAGGCCATAATATTCTTGTAATTGCTTCAAAGGTACAACACCTGATGAGAGTAAAAGTTGTATCAAAACAATGGAAACTGAGTGTTCTACTTTTTAAAAATTCCTGTATAATTTATCCCTAAACCCGGCGCATCTGAATAGCCGATTTTTCCATAATCGTAATTGATGCCAGTTGCCAGATCTTCTTCTAGTAAAAGCGGACCATCCATATCAACATGATCAATAAAAGGCAATAGATGTGCAATAGCTGCAGTGCCAACGGTAGATTCATTCATACAGCCAACCATAACTTTCATTTCTAATTTCTTTGCTTTATCAATCATTCTGCGTGCAGGTGTTATTCCGCTACACTTTGTAAGTTTGATATTAATACCATGAAAATGGTTAAAGCATTTTTCAACATCACTTTCTAACACACAGGATTCATCGGCATATAATGGTAAAGTAGATTTTTCGTATAAGATTTTCATACCATCCCAATCATCTTTTGCCAATGGTTGTTCTACAAACTCCACTCCTAATGCATCTAGTTGAGGAATTAATTTAATAGCCGTTTCAACATCCCAGGCTGCATTAGCATCTACTCTAAGTACAGCTTCAGTATTTTCCCGCAAGGCTTTTACAATAGCAATATCATCTGCAGTACCCACTTTTATTTTATAAATTGGCCATGGCTTTTCTTTCATCTTCTCCACCATCTTTTCAACTGTGTCTATTCCAATCGTATAATCACAAATTGGATTATTTGAAACATTTCCTTTCCATAGATCGTATAGCTTTTTACCTTTCATTTTTCCATAAATGTCCCAGGCGGCAATGTCTAATGCACATACCAGAAAATTATTATTAGGCAGCAAATGATGTAGATAATGCCAGTATCTTTCCGGATCAGTGAATGCAAACTTTTCGATAAATGTTTTCTTTTGCTCAATATCTTCAATCATTTTTTCTACCGGAATCTGATAATAAGCAATGGCTGGCGCCTCACCATAACCTTTAATTCCAAAATGTTCTAATTCCACAATTAAAGTTGGCTGATGAGTTTTTGTTCCTTTTGATATTGTAAATGGATGCTTGAATTTGAGGTTATGTTGCCAGTATTTTAATTTCATGTTAGCTTTTTAGATTGTAGATATTTAAGTATAGCTCTTCAAACTTCCAGTTATACACTCACTTCTCTGCCGCAATTTTCAATGGTTGTTTTCAATTCTTCATTAAATGCTGTTTCTTTTATTAGCTCTTCTAAACTAATGTGCATCCGGTATTGCCAATAATGAGTTGGATTTGCAGGATTATTAATCCTTTCTTCATCTGCATTTTTTCTTCTTAATTTTTCACTCATGCCCAATAAATCCTGTATTTGAAAAACACTCCACATGGCAGGGGAATGCAGATGCTGTAATACAATTGCCTTATTAATCCATGCTTCACATTCTACAGGTGCAGTCCCCCACTGCCCCATTTCATTATTATAAAACCGTTGCGTAGTTTCAACATTTTCTTTCCACCAACTTCTAATGGTACTCATATCATGTGTGGATGGTGTAATGACTGATAGATAAGGAGCATCATTTGGATGAAAGAATTCAGTTTTTGGATTCTTTGGCATTCTCTGAATTTCGAGACTCAGTACTCCTAAATAGGCCATTACTTCTGGTACGCAATTCGGAACCATACCCAAGTCTTCACCACAAACAAGCATATTTGTGGCTGCTTTTAATTGTGGCAATTTACTTAGAGCTGCTTTTTTCCAACAATCATCCTGCCTTTCATAAAAATAGTTGATATACAATTTCTTTAATTGGTCTCTTGCAGGTGGCATCAGGTTTTCAAAAGAAGAAGTTTTTTCCATCGCAAACCTAAAGTGAAATTCATTTCCATTTGAATTTTCTTCTTCAAATAAAATAACATTTGCGATTAATTCATACAAACCCAATTTGATCTGCTCATTTTCTTCAGTTCGTTCCAATGTATTGAAATATCCTTCTACCTGACGTTGTGTTTCGAAACCGGAAGCTAAATCATAACCATCAAATTCATTTGGCACTAAAAAATCTTTTTTAACAGTAGTAACAAGTTCTCCCAATAAATTTTCAAGTACGGCATCAGTTATATATGGATTACATAATCGCTTTAAATCAAACCACTGGCCATTTTCTGTAAACTCAGCAATATGAACCGGGATACAAGGAATAAATCTCCCCATAATACCTTGAATTGCATGAATCGGAATGCTCCAAATTCTAAAAAAACCAAGTATATGATCGATGCGAAAAGCATCAAAATAATGATTCATCTGTTCAAATCTTTTTCGCCACCAGGCAAAATCATTTGCTTGCATTTTTGTCCAAT
>JAHEMM010000114.1 GCA_024643655.1 Chitinophagaceae bacterium
GGATGGGCATTGCAACAAGCAGTATTCGCCGCTATTTTATGTATGCTTCTATTCTTACAATGGGTTCTCCAATAATAATCTACCTGGTACTGGCATTTTGGAGAAATATGCGGAAGTATATTTGGGCGGCGAAGAGAAATCCATGGTATTATCTTTAATAACTTTAATTTAACCTTAATAATATACAAGAAGGGCTGAATAAAAAATTCAGCCCTTCTTGTATTAAGACAAAAAATCCGTCATTATTATTTTTTTGAAGTAATTACAATTACACCATCTTTCCCATTTTCAGGATATAAATCTGTAGCAGCTTTACCCTTTAATATATTTACTGATTCAATTGAATGAGGACTTAAATTATCCATTGTTATTTTAGAAATTATTTTACCATCCAATACTATCAAAGGATTGCTCTCTTTTAAATCATTCGATTTTGTCTTTATTAATAAAACACCGTTCTCGCCTTTTTGTCCATATGATGAGGTTGCCGATTTATCTTTTAATACATTAATTGATTGAATAGACTCAGGATCAAGTGTGTTTACTTTATCACTACTAACTATTTTGCCATCGAGTATAAACAGTGGTTCTTTACCATTATTATTTCTAATTCCTATTTGTGTGCCTATTGTATTAACAGTTCCAGGCACTTCAGTTGTTAATTCCACATTACTTCCACTTTTTGTTGGCAGTGGTGGTGCTGGGGGAGCAGACATTGGCGGTGGAGGTGGTGGCGGCGGAGGTGGAATTTTCCCATACTTTTTTTCAAATATTTCTAGTTCAGTTTTAATCGTTGTATTATAGGTCTCCTTATTTCCATCCTTTAACCATATTTCTATTTTATCACCACTAATATTCATTTTTTTAATTGAATTTGCAGATAACATATCCTCATCAACTGGTGGTGGTGGTGGTGGCGGTGGTGGTGGCGGTGGTAATTTACCATACAAGCCTTCAAAATAATTTTGTTTTTCATTCCATGCAGACATTAATATACGAGTTACTTCTTTTTTGTTTTTATCTTTTATTACAATTAATGGATCATCTCCATTCTTCATAATACTGATCTGAAAGTTCTTATCTGTAATAGCACTTGTAATCGGAACGGTATCATTAATCTCAAATGAAAGATTAGATTCCTGAAGTGATTTTCGGTTCAATGTATCTCCTATTTCTTTTCTGAAGGATACTAAAACAACTGCAAGTATTGGCAAAACAAAAAGAAACCGCAGCAGGTTTACTTTTGCTGATTTAAACTTGTTCATCATGGCTATACGTTTTTTAAGTGACGAAAAATTAAACTTTGGGGCTATACTAAAATGATTATTTCCAACAACTTTTAAAAGTAAATATTGATATTGCCTGCGATCTATACCATTGTACAATACATTATGATCTGCAATAAATTCCAGATTCTGACGTATTGCCTTTCGTATTAACCAGGCAAATGGATTAAACCAATTAAAAAGACAAAGTATTTCACTCCATATGATATCAATGCTATGCTTTTGCTTAACATGCACAATCTCATGCCGGATGATATCTTTCAGCTCCTGCTCTGAATGCAAATCACTATTAATAAAAATGGAGTTGCCAAATGAAAAGGGAATCACATTTTCATTTACCTGATAAAGCTTCATACCATCATTACTGATAATCGTTGCTTTCTTAGTTATCCTCTGAAAAGAAACAAATAAAATAATCAGTCGAAAAAGCATAACAAGAATACCAGTTATTAGAATAATTGAAATGATTTCCCATATTCCCATTAACGAACCTGCACTAGAATTTCCTGTATTTAATTGAAAAACCGGCATCCAGTTTATCATTTCACTATCAGCTAGCTTATTCTGTTGCAACGTTCCGGATATATCAATAAAGGGAATAAAAAATGATAGAAAAGTATATATCAAAAGATAAATCCTGTTCCAGGTATAAAAAGTAAGTTTCCTCAACACTAACTGATAAAATAAAAAAACAACAGCGATGCTTATAGAAAATTTAAAGAGATATACTAATACAAAAGGCATGTAACTTTTATTTAATATTTAATTAATGTGCTATTTATTATTTCCTTTTTCAATAAGGCTAACAATTTCTTTCAATTCCTTTGCAGATAATTTCTTCTGCTCCACAAAAAAGTTGACCAACTCTTTATATGAATTATCAAAATACTCCTTCACTACTCCATTCATAAATTTCTTTTTGTACTCTTCTTCACTCACTGCTGGTTTATATAAATAAGCATTGCCAACCAGTCGACTACTGAGATAACCTTTCTTTTCTAAATTTTTGATTACGGAAGCGACAGTAGTATAAGGAGTAGCATCATCAAGTTTTTCCATAAAGGCTTTTATATTGCCCTCACCGGTTCGCCAAACTGCCTGCATGGCTTCTTCTTCTACATGGGTTAATTTTTCCATTTCTACGAAATTTTCGTAAAGCTACGAATATTTCGTAATAAAACAAATTTATTTTTCTTTTAGGTGGTGGGGAATTTAACAAAGAGAGTCGAGGCTAAATCATTTCCTTCAACTTTGCTACAACTGCATCTACTTCTTCTTTAGTATTATGTTTACAAAAAGAGAACCGAACAGCTACTAAATTGGGATTATTATTAATGGCTCTTATAACATGGGAGCCCTGGTCAGCACCGCTGCTACAAGCACTGCCACCAGACACACAAATACCCTGCATATCCAAATTGAAAAGAATCATCTCTGACTTTTCTGTTTTAGGGAAAGCTACGCTTAACACGGTGTATAAACATTTTCCTTCCTGATCGCCATTAAATTCAACGCCTTTTATATGCTTCCTAAGTTCTTCAATCATATACGTCTTTACTGATTGAATATGTTGACTATCTTTTTCATGATTGGCCATGGCCAGTTCCAATGCTTTTGCAAAACCAATGATGCCATATAAATTTTCAGTACCTGCCCGCATATTTCTTTCCTGCCCACCACCTAATATAAATGGCTTGATCTTTACATTATCATTTACATATAATATCCCCACTCCTTTTGGCCCATGAAATTTATGTCCGGCTCCGGAAATAAAATGCACAGGTGTTTCTCTAAGATCCAGATGATAATGACCAACTGTTTGCACACAATCAGAATGAAAAATTGCATTGTATTTTTTGCAAAGATTCCCAACAGCATCAATATCGAGTATATTGCCAATTTCATTATTGGCATGCATCAATGTAACTAAACACCTTTCTTTATGCAATGATAACTGTACTTCCAGATCTTCCAAATCAACATGTCCGTTCTCCAGAAGATTTACATTACTTCTGGTAATTTCTTCTCCGCAACCATAATGCTCTACTGTATGTAAAACAGCATGATGCTCTATTGCGGATGAAATAATATGTTTACAACCAAGATCCCGGATTGACGATAAAATTGCAGTGTTATTACTTTCTGTTCCACCACTGGTGAAAAAAATCTCTCCAGGATGTGCATTCAATAATTTTGCAACCGACTTTCTTGCTGATTCTATGGCTAATCTTGTTTCTCTTCCATAAGAATAAATAGAAGAGGGATTGCCAAATTGTGTTGTCATATAAGGCAGCATTGCCTCCAGTACTTCCTTATCTAATGCAGTTGTGGCGGCGTTATCAAAATATATTCTGTCCATAAATAAAAAGTTCAAATCAATTAAAATCAGGCGCAAAGATAAGTAATCAGCATTCTGTAGAAATAAGAAGGTACAAATCAGTACAAACAATGGACAAAACAATTGAATTGCATCCATTTATCAATATATTTTTTTTCCTTGAAGCCAATAGTTTAAATTTATTACTTACAATAAACAATATGGATAAAAACCTTAAAAAAGAAGGGCGACGGGATTTTCTAAAGAAATCTACCGCCTTAGCCGCTTTAACAATTGCTACGCCGGCAATAATTAAAGCCGGAGAAAACGATGAAAGGATTGCAGCATTGTTTGAAAAAATTCCGTTGAATCTTGAAGTAAATGGCGTTGTTCATTCGCTTTCTGTAGAACCAAGAGTTACACTATTAGATCTGTTAAGAGAACAACTTCATCTTACCGGAACAAAAAAAGGATGCGATTATGGTCAATGTGGTGCCTGCACAGTGCATGTAGATGGAAAAAGAATCAATTCCTGCCTCACATTAGCTGTAATGAATGAAGGAAAAAAAATCACTACTATTGAAGGCCTTGCTGATGGCGACAATTTGCATCCAATGCAGAACGCATTTATTAAACAAGATGGCTTTCAATGTGGGTATTGCACACCGGGACAAATTATGTCAGGAATTGCCTGTATCAATGAAGGGCATGCTAACAGTCGTGAAGAAGTACAAGAATATATGAGCGGTAATATTTGTCGCTGTGGCGCATATCCCAATATAGTAGACGCAGTAATGCAAGTAAAAAAGGAGGGTAGCAATCATGATTAATTTTGAATATATAAGAGCCTCCTCAGTAAAAGCTGCAGTAGATGCATTGGCAAAAAATCCAACAGGTGGTTTTATAGCGGGTGGCACTAACCTAATCGATTTAATGAAAAGAGGCGTAACCGTCCCTACCCGATTAATTGATATTAACAACCTTCCATTAAAAGAAATTGAAGAAAGTAAAACTGGAATTAGTATCGGCGCATTAGCCATTAACAGTGAAGTTGCTGAGAATGAATTGATAAAAAATAATTTTCCTTTACTATCAATGGCATTTGCAGCAGGTGCATCACCTCAATTGAGAAATATGGCAACGGTTGGTGGCAATATGATGCAACGTACCCGATGTACTTATTTCTATGACACGACAATGCCCTGCAACAAAAGGCAACCAGGTACTGGCTGCGGAGCATTAAATGGCTACAATAGAATGCATGCCATATTCGGGACATCAGAAAAATGTATTGCTGTACATCCAAGTGATATGTGTGTGGCTTTAGCAGCTTTGAACGCAACAGTAGAAGTGAGTGGAATAAAAGGTGAAAGAAAAATTCTATTTACAGATTTTCATAGGCTACCTGGAGAAACACCAGATAAGGATAATACATTGCAAAAAGGAGAGATCATTACAGGCGTTACAATTCCATTCAATTCATTTAATAAAAACTATTATTTAAAAATCAGAGACAGGGCTTCTTATGCTTTTGCATTGATATCTGTTGCAGTTGCTTTGGAAATAAAAGATGGTATTATTAAAAAAGCAAGTTTAGCAATGGGTGGAGTAGCCCATAAGCCATGGCGGTTAACAGACGCTGAAAAGTATTTGATTGGCCGGCCAGTTGATCCCGGACATTTTCAAAAAGCTGCTTATCTGGCAATGAAAGGTGCAAAAGGATACGGGCAAAATAATTTTAAATTAAAAATGGTGCCGATTGCTATAAACGAGGCATTAACAAAAGCCATAGCTTAAACATAAATTTTTTATGGATAAAATAATTGAACAAACAGACATTGACCGGGTAGACGGTATACAAAAAGTAACCGGTACTGCAAAGTACTCTGCAGAATATGATTTTCCGGGAATGGTGTACGGTGTTTTAGCGACCAGCAATATTACTAAAGGCATCATCAATGCTATAGATACAAAAGCTGCTGAAAATGCACCGGGTGTATTGGCTGTTATTACACATCTCAATTGTCCTGAATTGCCGGGTTATAAATCAACTCCCGAGCAAGACAAATTAGTTCCCACCAAAAAAGGATACAAGGTTTTTGCAGATAATATTATTCGCTTTAATGGACAACCAATTGCAATTGTTGTAGCGGATACTTTTGAAAGAGCTACACATGCCGCTTCATTAATAAAAGCAAATTATACAAAGGAAAAACACAATACTGATTTTGATGAAGCAATCAAATCAGGTACTCCTTTAGAAGGTAATAATTTTAAAGAATATGTTCGCGGCGAAGCCAATGCCTGGATAAATGCTCCGGTTAAAATTGAAGCCGAATACACTATGCCTATTGAAGTACATTTACCAATGGAAATTCATGGCATTACTGTTGTATGGGATGGAGAGGATAAAGTGACATTGTATGAAAAAACACAAAGTCTTAGTGGTACGCAACGAAATATTGTACGGACTTTCGGATTAAAAGAAGAAAACGTCCGAATCATCACTCAATTTATTGGTGGTGCTTTTGGATCTGCATTCAACACCTGGCCACATTCAATGGCTGCACTGATTGCCGGTAGAAAAGTAGGCAAGCCAATCAAATTAATGCTGACAAGAAATCAGATGTTTAATCTTGTTGGTTACAGACCAGAAGCAAAACAAAAGTTAGGTCTGGGTGCATCGGCTGATGGGAAACTAATGGGCATTACACATGAAGCAATAGCCATGACTGCTTCTTACAATGAATTCACCGAAGGGATAGTAAACGGATCGAGATCATTATATGAATGTCCAAATGTCAATACGACTTACAAAGTTTTTCCATTGGATCTTAGTCAACCTACATGGATGCGGGGACCGGGAGAAACAACCGGAGCTTTTGCATTGGAATCGGCAATGGATGAATTGGCTTATGCTTTAAAAATGGATCCTATCGAATTCCGGTTAAAAAATTATGCAGAAACAGATCTGGAAAGAAAGAAACCTTATTCTAGTAAATATTTGAAAGAATGTTACGAGTTAGGTGCTGAAAAAATTAATTGGAAGGAAAGAAATCCTGAACCCCGATCCATGAAAGAAGGCGACTGGCTGATTGGTTATGGAACAGGCAGTGGTATTTTTTCTGCCTGGAGAGGTGCTGCAAAAGCGGTAGCTAAATTGTTACCCGATGGTACCATGATCTTACAATCTGGTGTTACAGATATGGGACCGGGCACTGCCACAGCCATGACTAATCTTGCTGCAGAAACAATGGGATTATCGCATACAAAAATTTCATTTGAAATGGGTGATACCAATCTGCCACCTGGACCAATGCAGGGCGGATCGGGAACAACTTCAACATTAGGTACCGCTGTTTTTGCGGCTTGTGAGAACATGAAGAAAAAACTGGCAGCAATGATCAAAGACAATGCTGTTTTTCATACAGAGATCGTTCATGAAGTAAAAGTAGAAGACCTTGTTTTTGAAAACGGGTACATGATGCTGAAAACAGATAAGACAAAAAAGATCAGCTATGCTGAAGTAATAAAGTCTGCCGGACTTAGTGAGTTGGAAATTTCTGAAGATTCGAAAGGTAATCCGATGCTGAATCATTCTGCTTTTTCTTATGCGGTACATTTTGTAAAAGTGAAAGTGCATAGCAAAACAGGTGTGATAAAAATTGACAGAGCGGTATCTGCTGTGGATGCCGGAAAGATCATCAATAATAAAACGGCCGAGAGCCAGATCATTGGTGCAGTAGTGGGTGGCATTGGCATGTCATTGATGGAGGAAGGAGTGATCGACCACCGCTATGGACGTTGGGTAAACAATAATTTTGCTGACTACCATGTAGCAGTAAATGCTGATGTGCCGAATATAGAAGTGTTGTTTGTTGACAAACCCGATCCAGTTTTAAACCCAATTGGTGCTAAAGGAATGGGTGAAGTTGGTATTGTTGGTTTTGCAGCAGCAGTGACCAATGCTATATTTCATGCAACAGGAAAAAGGATTAGAGAGATACCGGTAACGGCTGATAAATTAATTTAATTAACTAAACTCCTTTATATCCCGCATCAACTGCATCGCAATATTATTTGCCTTGGTTTCAAAATCACTTTCAGCATATATGCGGATAATAGGTTCTGTATTGGAAGTGCGGAGATGCACCCAGTCATTATCAATCTCAATCTTTAATCCATCTTCCGTATTAATTGGCGATTTTTTGTATTTGTCTTTTATTTTTTCAAAAATGGCTT
>JAHEMM010000026.1 GCA_024643655.1 Chitinophagaceae bacterium
AGTATGAAGAAATTAATAACAGGGGTTTTTACCCTATTAATGTTTGTTGGCGTTTTTGGGCAATCCAACTATAATCACAAAGAAGCCTTTAATCCTCAATTTTATCCTTACACCGGTAATGATTACAGAAGTGCTAGTGGTGAGCCAGGTCCAAAATATTGGCAAAATAGAGCTGATTATTCTATTAGTTGTTCGCTGAATACAGAAACACATACAGTTTCTGGTAATGTTGTAATAAACTATACAAATAACAGCCCCGATAATCTGAAATTTTTGTGGTTACAATTAGATCAGAATATTTATAAAAAAGATTCCCGTGGGTCTAACACTACTACACAAACTGGTGGAAGATGGGCGAATGGCGGATTCACTGAAGGCTCAGTAATCAAATCTGTTTCAGTTGAAAATAATGGCAAAACCTTTACACCAACATTCAACGTATCAGATACCAGAATGCAGGTATGGTTGCAAGATGCTTTAAAATCTTCGGGTGGTAAAGTAAAAATAGCTGTACAATTTGAATTCGTTATTCCTGAATATGGAACAGATAGAATGGGAAGATTAAAAACTAAGAATGGTATTGTATATGAAGTTGCACAGTGGTTTCCACGTATGGCTGTATATGATGATATTCAAGGATGGAATACATTACCATATGTAGGTGCCGGTGAGTTTTACCTTGAGTATGGCGATGTAGATTTTTCCATCACTGCTCCGTCTGAATTAATTATTGTTGGCTCAGGCGAATTACAAAATCCGCAAGATTGTTATACTACAGAGCAAATGAAAAGATGGGACGCTGCAAAGAAAAGTGATAAAACAGTAATGATTAGAAGTGATAAGGAAGTGAATGATCCAAACTCAAGACCAAAGCAAACGTCTACTACATGGAAATTTAAAATACAAAATACCAGAGATGTTGCCTGGGCTGCGAGTAAAGCATTTGTACAAGATGCCGCAAAAATAAATTTACCAAGTGGGAAAAAATGCATGGCCATAAGTGTGTATCCTGCTGAAAGCATTAAAAAAGATGGATGGCAGCGATCTACTGAATTTACAAAAGCAAGTATTGAACACTACTCTAATAAGTGGTTTGAATTTCCTTACCCTGCTGCTACCAATGTTGCTGGTATTGTTGGTGGTATGGAATATCCCGGTATCGTATTTTGTAGCCATAGTGATGCTGGTAGTGAATTATGGGGGGTTACCGATCATGAATTTGGTCATACCTGGTTTCCAATGATTGTTGGCAGTAATGAAAGAAAATATGCCTGGATGGACGAAGGTTTTAATACGTTCATAAACGGTCTTTCTACCGAAGCATTTAATAAAGGTGAGTTTAAAGAAGGTGGATTTTTCGGTGATCCAAATTCTTCATTTATGGTTAAATATTCTTTTGGAGATAAAATGGATGGATTATATAATATACCTGATGTAATTCAACAAGCGAATTTGGGTATTGCAGCTTATATGAAGCCTGCACAAATGCTGGATGCACTTCGCCATGTTGTTGTTGGACAAGAAAGATTTGATGCAGCTTTCAAGGAATATATTAATCGATGGGCTTTCAAGCATCCAACACCATGGGATTTCTTTCATACTATGGAAAATGTAACAGGGGAAGATCTTAGTTGGTTTTGGAGAGGATGGGTTCTTAATACCTGGAAGCTTGACCAGACAATAGAATCTGTAAGTTACATTAAAGACGCTCCAGAGAACGGCGCTACTATTACTATTGAAAATTTGGAACAAATGGTAATGCCTGTAACCGTGTATTTGAAAGAAAAAAATGGTAAAGAACATAAAATTAACCTTCCAGTTGAGATATGGCAACGGGGAGCAAAGTGGACCTTTGGGGTACCTACTACCAGTGAAATAACAGATGTAGTACTTGATCCTGATAAGCAATTACCAGACTGGAATCGAGATAATAATAAATGGAAGAAGAAAGGATTTTAATTAAAAGCCCTCGTTAAATACGAGGGCTTTTGTTTTAATTTAAAATAATATTACGAATTTTTAATTTCTTATACTTCTAAAAACCAAATCTTCCAGAAATTCCAACACTTTCGATTCATCTTTATCTTTTCCAAAATCTGTAAGTGCTGGAAGATGCTGCATAAAGAAATTTTGCAAGTGAGCCATTTCAATAATAGTGGTGGCTAATGAATGAGGAAATTTATACGTTGGATTACATTCCTGAATAAACTCGCTTATTAATGCGCAAAGTTCCTTGTATGGTTTAAAAAACTGGTCTTTGTTGTCTGCAGTTACATGCTTTGTAAGATAGGTCTTGCTCCCTTCAGCAATAATAATCTGGTGTAATATACTTTCGTTGACATAAGCAGTGCTGATATCATCTTCCACTTTTGTTGCTAATAATTCAATTACTTTTTTAATCTTTACCACAGGATCTGCAATATTATTTGTGGTATAACTTACTCTATACTCTAGCCAACTCCAATACCAGGAAGTAATATATATGAGTAATTTATGTTTATTTTCAAAATAGCGGTACACACTTGCTTCTGTAGTACCAACATTTTCTGCCAGTTTTTTAAATGTAAAATCTTCAAATCCTTTTTTATGAATAAGTTGAATAGAATGATTAATCAGCTTCTTCCCTAGTTCTGTATGTTCAGGATTACGGAGAAACAGCTTCTCATTCATCTTTATTTGTATCTGTAATTTCATAATTAATAAGTAAGACTATTTATCAAAAACAGTTTCTATCGCCTGCCGCAAATGTACAAAAAATAGTTTTACAATATTTTATAATAGTATTACTATTATTTGATAATATATTACTATATTCGCTTTTCCAAACAAAACTAGATGGAATGAAAAAATTATTTAGTGAATTCAAAAGCGACTTACCAGCCAGTATTGTCGTTTTCTTTGTTGCAGTGCCTCTATGTTTAGGAATTGCATTAGCATCTGGTGCACCGCTATTTTCGGGAATTATTGCTGGTATTATTGGTGGTATTATTGTTGGTGTTGCCAGTGGATCGCCATTAGGAGTAAGTGGTCCTGCTGCCGGGCTTGCTGTGATTGTATTGACAGCCATAGGCTCTTTAGGTTCCTGGCCTGTTTTTCTAATGGCCGTAGTAATTGCTGGCTTAATACAGCTTGCTTTAGGTTTTGCAAAAGCAGGATTTATCGCTTACTTTTTCCCCTCATCTGTCATCAAAGGCATGTTGACAGGTATTGGTTTGTTAATTATATTGAAACAAATTCCCCATGCTTTTGGATATGATAAAGACCCTGAAGGAGATGATGCATTTTTTCAATCAGATGGAGGAACGACTTTCTCTGGTATTGAAAATGCCCTAAACTCTATTACTCCTGGCGCCTTATTGATAGCTGCTATTTCGTTAGCCATCTTAATACTCTGGGATACAGTATTAACCAAGAAACATAAAATTTTTCAGCTTATACAAGGACCACTTGTTGTTGTAATTTTAGGTATTGTAATGTATCAGCTGTTCCAAAATGGTATTTTAAATTTTCATTTAGATCCAGATCAGGTAGTGAATATTCCAGTTCCGGCTGATATTACTGGCTTTTTCAGTCAATTTACAATCCCCGATTTTTCTGCAATTACAAATTTTAAAGTTTGGGAAGTGGGAATTGTGCTTGCTATTGTTGCCAGCCTTGAAACATTATTATGTGTTGAAGCAACTGACAAACTTGATCCCTACAAAAGAATTACGCCAACCAACAGGGAATTAAAAGCTCAGGGACTAGGAAATGTAATTTCAGGTATGATTGGTGGTCTGCCCATCACTCAGGTAATTGTTCGTAGTTCTGCAAATATAAATTTCGGAGGTAAGACAAAATTGTCGGCTATTTTACACGGTGTATTCCTATTAATAAGTGCTTTATTTATAGCAAGCCTATTGAATATGATACCGTTGGCAAGTTTAGCAGCCATCCTACTTATGGTGGGCTACAAACTTGCAAAGCCTTCTCTATTTATACAAATGTACAAACTAGGTTGGGAGCAGTTTATTCCATTTGTGGCAACTGTTGTTGGTATTATTGCGACCGATCTGTTAAAAGGCATAACCATCGGAATGCTATTTGGAATTTTCTATACACTTCGTCACAGTTACAGAAATGCTTATCACATGAAAAGTGTAGTAACAGCCGAAGAAGGGCATGAAGTTCATCATCTAGTACTTGCCGAAGAAGTTTCCTTTTTTAATAAAGCCAGTGTATTAAACGCATTAGATGGTATACCTGATAATTCAAAAGTGATTATTGACTGTACACAATCCAAATCAATTGCACATGACGTATTAGAGCTTATCAAAAATTTTGAAAGCAATGCAAAAACAAAGAACATTACTGTAGAGAAAATCAATTTCATAGAACCAATATTATTATAAACGCATAAACAATAAAGAATGAAAACATTAACCAAAGAAATGCAAACTGCCATAAGTCCAGCTAAAGCATTGGAGTTATTAAAAGATGGCAATAAAAGATTTATAAATAATTTAAAAGTAAATCGCAACTTGCTGCAACAAGCTAACGAAACATCTGATGGACAACACCCTTTTGCAGTAATATTAAGCTGTATTGATTCCCGTACTTCAGCCGAATTAATATTTGATCAGGGCTTAGGAGATATTTTTAGTGCAAGGATTGCCGGCAATATTATCAACGAAGATATTTTAGGCAGTATGGAGTTTGCCTGTAAAGTAGCAGGATCAAAGATCATTATTGTATTAGGCCATACAAAATGTGGTGCTGTGAAAGGTGCTTGTGATCATGTTGAGATGGGCAACCTTACTGCTTTGCTTAGCAAAATTCAACCAGCTGTATACGATGAAAAATCTGTTACAGAAAACCGTAGTTCCTCGAATGAGGAGTTTGTTGAAAAAGTATCAACAATTAATGTAAAACGAACAGTTACGGCAATTATGCAACGCAGCCCGATCTTAAAAGAAATGATAGAAAAAGGTGAAATTGGAATTGCAGGTGGCACACATGATATTTCAACCGGCGAAGTGCATTTTTATGATGACGCATCTATCATTAAGTGATTTTTTACCTAAATAGGAAATAGATAATTACTCAATAAAAGATTTAAAAATAAAATATCATTATAAGTTTTATAAACTGGAAATTACTGATAGCTGATGAAAATGATGAAACAAAAAAGTAGCAGGATTAAATATTCGAATAAACTAATAGCCTTTTTACTTGCTGCTTTTATTTTTTCAACTGCGATAAATGCTCAAAAAAATGATGTTGGTAATTGGTTGATGTATATCGGCAACCAAAAAATAAGTAAAAATATTATTTGGCATAATGAAGTACAGTATCGCAATTATAATTTTATTGGTGATTTGCAGCAGTTATTATTAAGAACAGGTATAGGTTATAACCTATCAGAAAATAATAACAATCTATTACTGGGCTATGGTTTTATTAATTCGGAAAACTATATTGGCAATACGGATAATAAATCAAGCTCAAACGAACATCGTATTTATCAGCAATTCATAACCCGTCAAAACTTTAAAAGAGTATATATTCAGCATAGATACAGAATAGAAGAACGTTTTTTACCGAATGACTTCAAGCTTCGCTTTCGGTATTTCTTATCATTCAATATTCCTTTAAATAATAAGACAATGAAAGAAAAAACGATTTATGCTTCAGTCTATAATGAAATATTCCTGAATGGGCAGTCTTCTATTTTTGACAGGAACCGCCTGTATGGTGCATTGGGTTATGTAATTAATAAAAACTTAAGAGTAGAAACAGGTTTTATGGCGCAAACTTTGGAGCATTCAAATCGCAATCAATTTCAACTATTATTTTTGAATAATTTACCACTATTCAATAGAAATGAAAATTAACCCATCCGTGTTAAAACACAACAGTATTATTTTGCTGCTAAATTTAAATTGATGTAATAAAAAATATAATCCTATTCCCTTCCATCAAACAAATTTCCCAAACCACCAAGCACACTTCCCTCTTCTTTACGTTTATAAGTGCCGTAAGCAACAATTCTTCCTGCAAGTCGACTAATAGGTAATGATTGAATCCACACTTTTCCTGGGCCTTGTAATTTAGCAAAGAACAATCCTTCACCACCAAACATAAAATTCTTTACCCCTTTTACAAATTCTATATCAAACTGAGTTTGTGGTGTATATCCTACTACACAACCTGTATCAATTTTTAAAACTTCGCCTTGTTTTAATTCTCTCTCTACAATAAAACCACCTGCATGTAAAAATGCCATGCCATCTCCCTCAATTTTTTGCATTATAAATCCTTCTCCTCCAAAAATACCTACACCTAATTTTCTTTGAAAGTGTATGCCTACGCTGACTCCTTTAGCAGCACATAAAAAAGCATCTTTTTGGGCTATTATAGTACCACCTAGTTGTTGCAGATCCATCGGAATTATTTTTCCGGTGTAAGGAGCCGCAAAGCTTATTTTCTTTTTACCATGACCAATATTAGTAAACGCTGTCATAAACAAACTTTCTCCTGTCAAAACTCTCTTTCCTGCACTAACTAACTTTCCAAAAAATCCTGTTGGCGCCTGAGCTGATCCATCGCCAAAAATGGTTTGCATTTCTATACCATCATCCATCATCATCATAGCACCACTTTCGGCAATAGCAGTTTCCTGAGGATCCAATTCTACTTCTACAAATTGTAATTCTTCACCAAAAATTGTATAATCAATTTCATGGTTGTTACGGTTTGAATAGCTCATAATTATAATTTTTCCTAAAGATAGTAAAGAGATATACAGAATTCTGCTGTTATATTGATAAAAGGCGAGGTTAAAAGGCCCGATTTCCTTACATTGCCATCCCAAAATAATAAACAAATGAAAAGCAGATTAACATTATTATTCTTTTTTGTATTTCTTTCCGGAGGAATAACTTTTGGTCAAACAAAACTTATAGAAAAGGTAACTCAGACCGGAGACGAAATCGTAATCCCGTACGAAAAATACCAGCTTAATAATGGACTAACATTAATTATTCATGAAGACCATAGTGATCCACTTGTGCGGGTAGATGTTACTTATCATGTTGGTTCTGCCAGAGAAGAGATAGGAAAATCTGGGTTTGCACACTTTTTTGAGCATATGATGTTTCAGGGAAGTGATAACGTAGGTGATGAGCAACATTTTAAAATTGTAACTGAATCCGGCGGAACACTAAATGGTACTACCAACCGTGACCGTACTAATTATTTTGAAACAGTACCTAACAACCAGTTAGAAAAAATGCTTTGGCTGGAAGCTGACCGTATGGGTTTTTTATTAGATGCTGTTACACAACAAAAGTTTGAAATACAAAGAGCAACCGTAAAGAATGAAAGAGGGCAGAATTATGATAACCGTCCTTATGGACTGGCTTTTGAAAAAATGTCAGAGGCAATGTATCCGTATGGGCATCCGTATAGCTGGTTAACTATTGGATATATTGAAGACCTGAACCGTGGTAATGTAAACGATCTGAAAAATTTCTTCCTTCGCTGGTATGGACCAAACAATGCCACACTTACAGTAGGTGGTGATGTAAATCCAAAAGATGTTGTAAAGTTGGTAGAGAAATATTATGGCGCTATTCCCCGTGGACCAGAAGTAAAGAATATGCCAAAAATGGTTCCTAAACTCAGCAAACATCGTTTCGTATCATATACTGATAACTATGCAAGAGTGCCTATTATGCTGAGAGGATATCCAACAGTGCCGAATTACGACAAGGATATGGCTGCATTAGATTGCCTGGCAGAAATTCTTGGGCAGGGTAACAATTCAATTCTTTACCAGGAGCTTGTAAAAAAACAGCTGGCACTTGCTGCATCAGCTAGTCACTCTAATTCTGAATTATCAGGTGAATTTATGTTCCAGTTAGTTCCTTATCCTGGAAAATCATTGGCCTCGATGTATTATTTGTTAGATCAGGCATTATTGGTATTTGAGAAAAGAGGAGTAACTGATGAAGATATTGCCAAATTTAAAGGCCAGCAGGAATCACAGGTTATCAATAGTGTACAAAGTGTTTCCGGTAAAGTGGCACAACTTGCCGCTTATGAAACCTTTGCCGGCAACCCTAATATGATAGGTAAAGAATTAGCAATGGTTCGTTCGGTAACCAAAGAAGATGTGATGAGAGTTTATAATAAGTATATCAAACTCAAACACTGCGTTGTACTAAGTGTTCTAACGAAGGGGCAAGAAAAAATGGTCGTTGGTGATAATAATTTTAAAGTAAATGAAGAAGGATATACCGCCCCTGATTATGGATACAATGGACTAAAATATGTAAAGGCAAAAGATAACTTCGATCGTTCCAAGCAGCCACCAAGTGGTCCTAATCCCGTAATAAAAGTACCTGCTTTCTGGACTAAAGATCTGGGCAATGGTATTAATGCAATTGGAACAGAAAACACAGAACTACCATTGGTTAATTTATCTATTAAAATTCCTGGTGGACATTTGATGCAAGCAAATAATTTAGATAAAGCTGGCTTATCCGCTTTCTTTGCCAATATGATGGAAGAAGATACAAAAAATAAGTCAGCAGAAGATTTTAGTAAAGAACTTGAAAAGCTTGGAAGCCGAATAAATATATCAAGTGGTACCGATGGAATTAGTTTTCAGGTATCTACTTTAAAGAAAAATCTGGATGCAACGCTGGCTTTATTGGAAGAAAGAATGCTGTACCCGAAATTCACTGAAGATGCATTTAGCAGATTGAAGCGACAGTCACTTGAAAGTTTTAAACAAATAAAATCACAGCCTTCTGCTATTGCTTCTAATGTGTTTGATAAACTAAACTATGGTAAGGACAATATTTTAGGAATTAGCCAACAGGGAACAGAAGAAACAGTAAAAACATTTACAATAGAAGATGTTCAGAATTATTATAATAACAATATTGGTTCACAAGGTGTTAATGTTGTTGTTGTTGGCGATGTTACAGCATCTGAGATTGTTCCAAAACTTGGTTTCCTACAAAAACTACCTAACAAAAAGGTTGAGATACCAGTAGTAAAAGCAACGAATACTATTGAAAAAACAAAGATCTATTTTGTAGATGTAAAAAATGCTGCACAAACTGAATTCCGTGTTGGCGATATCACCAATCTGAAATACGATGCTACAGGCGAATACTACAAAGCATTCCTAACCAACTATGCTTTAGGTGGTGCTTTTAACAGCCGTTTGAATTTAAACCTGAGAGAAGATAAAGGTTGGACATATGGAGCAAGAAGTGGTTTTAGTGGAGATAAATATACTGGTGAATTTAATTTTAGTGCAGGTATAAGAGCTGCGGCTACAGACAGTGCATTAGTTGAAGTGTTGAAAGAATTAAAAGAATATGCTACCAATGGTATCAAAGATGATGAAATGAAATTTTTGAAAAGTGCACTTGGTCAGATAGATGCACAACGCTATGAAACCGGATTTCAGAAAGCTGGATTTATTGGTAGAATACTTGAATACAACTTGCCTGCAAACTATGTTGAGCAACAAAACGAAATACTTAAGAATATTACAAAAGCTGAGATGGATGCCATTGCAAAAAAATGGCTGAATATAGATAAAATGAATATTCTTTTAGTTGGTGATAAAGAGAAAGTACTTCCAACACTTGAAAAATTTGGGTATGAAATAATTGAACTTGATATTGACGGAAACCCTGTTCAGAAAAAAGGGTTCTAAAGAAAGATTTTTTATTTGTTAACTGTCACCCCGGCCTTGAGCCGGGGTTTTTTTTTAAAATTCGTTACTAAAATCAAGAAATGGATTCCGGATCAAGTCCGGAATGACAATCAATAATCTGGCATGATAAAAACAAAAATGATTTCTATTTTACTTTCATCCAAACTACCAAACTGCTGCGATTAAATTCTCTCGGCGCTTCCAAAATAATTTCTTTATCATTCATGCCTCCGATAAAATAAGTTGAAGTGAAAATTACTGGCTCATTACCCATACCCGGAAAACTCATATTTCCCTCTTTATCTTCATAACTAAACCTCAACTTTAAACCTGCTTTCTCTTTTTCTCCTTGATTAGAATCGACTTTATAATTGGCCTCCCAGGTTTTACCATCATCTGTAATGCGAGCTAACGTATCATTAATAAACTGCAACACAAATTTCATTCTTTCTTCCTCATATTTTTTTGCAAAATCATCCGGTTTTTTATTTTCATCAAACCATCGATATGGCTTTTCTTTATCCATTTTATCGGAGAAGGGTGAAACAGTTCCTACTCTATCCATTACAAATGTTTTCCCTTTGACAAATGATTCTACAGTAGAAGTCGATTCGGGAAAAGGCAACTTATTCTTCTTTTTTTGGGAACAACTTATCAAACCAATGAATACTAAAACGAATACATAAATTTTATACATATGATTTTTTCACAAAGATGCTATTTAAATAAATAAAATTGGCACAAGTGGTTAAATTACATGTAGGTATAAAAAATGAAGCGGTTCCTAACCAGGGAACCGCTCCTAATAACCAAAACCAACCACCTCTTTTTAAGACTCTTTTTCTGTTTCTTTCGCTGCTTCTATTAATGTTCCCATCCAAACTTTTTTTCCTTGTATTCTTCTTACAGCATACATGATGCCAACAAATATGAAGAAGAAAGGACCTGTAAATCCAAGCAATGCAATAAATCTTGTTCCATAAAATTTACCCATTGGTCTTTTTAATCGTTCTGCTATCAGATACATACTTGGTACCATTACCAGTGTAAGGAAAAATGAGAACAATAACCCGAATATAATTGTCCAGCTTAATGGTCCCCAGAAGACTACACTATCACCACCAAAAAATATGTTTGGTCTCAGATGACTAAATAAACCAGCAAAATCAATATTGAACCCTATTGCCAACGGTAATAATCCTAAAATGGTTGCTACTGCTGTTAATAAAACAGGAATAATCCTGATCTTTCCTGCTTGTATTGCCGCTTCTCTTGTTCGCATTCCTCTACCACGAAGCTCATCCGTAAATTCAATGATAAGTATACCATTCTTAATAACGATACCAGCCAAACCAACAATTCCTACTAACAACATTATTGTTGCAATTGTCATTCCTGTAATTGCATAACCTAATAAAACCCCAATTACAGAAAAGAAAATTTCAGTAATAACAATAAATGGTTTACTCATAGAATTAAACTGCAGTACAAGAATCAAAAAGATGAGTCCGATCGCTATCATAAAAGCAGTACCAAGGAAAGCCTGTGTTTCTTTTTCCTGTTCGCTTTGTCCGCTTAGTTTTAGTGTAACATCTGGTGGAATATTTGAAATCTGTTTAAACTCATCAATCTTTACTTGTAATTGTGTATTTATCCTTCCTACTGCTGTTGGATCTGGCACATTGCCTTGTAATTGAATAGTACGTTTTACATTTTTTCTTTTTATACCCCCTGCAGTATTTGTATAATCAATAGTAGCTATCGAACTCAATGGTATTGATTTTACCCGTTGGATATTCATGTCCATAAAAGTTATACGCATATTCATTAGGTCAGTAATATTATTCCGCATCAATTCAGAATTGCGAAGCTGAATTTTATATTCATCTTCACCATCTTTAATTTTACTCACTTCTTTTCCAAATACGGCGGTACGCAGTTCCATCCCAATCTGTCCGGTACTAACGCCTTCCATCATCGCTTTCTCTCTATTTACATTCACCGTTATTTCAGGATTTACCAGATCTATATCAGGTTGCAGATTTTCTATACCCTCTACTCTATTCGTATCTAAAAAATTATAGAGATTCTTAGCTACCATTGAAATGTTTTCAAAATCATCTCCAATCACTTCTATATTCACCGGTGGATCTGTAGGTGGTCCCCCATCTTCTTGCGCCACTTCTATATTCGCACCAGGTATTCCTTGTACAACATCTCTTATAGCATCTTTATAAACCATGGTACTCTTTCCGTGTCGCTTCTCAAACTCAACAAATGAAACCTGAATTCGGCCTAAGTTGGGTTGAATACTTCTGTTATTATCTCTTGGATTATTTGCACTAACGGCGACGTTGGAAATGATGCTCTCTACAATACTTCCGGGAGCACCAGGCTTATCTTTTTCCAATACTTTTTCTACTCTTTTTTCCAAAACTCTGGTTATGCTGTCGGTATATTTTACATCAGTACCTGCCGGTAATTTCAAGTACACATAAACAAAATTGGGATCGCCACTCGGAAAGAATGTGGACTTATTACCCCTTACCATTAACAAACCCAATGAGAAAGCAAAAATTCCAAATAAGGAAACAAATGCCCATATTGGCCGCTTTCCAACTAATATCCATTTTAATAATTTCTCATACCGGTTCATCAACTTTGGTAATGCTCTTTTTTGAAAACGATGAATAACATCATTTAACACATAAGCATTCAATATCATCAACAATGCCATTAGTATTAAAAAATTAGCTACACCATGAAAACCCGGTAGGTGTAATAACAATCCTGCAAT
Source organism: Chitinophagaceae bacterium (assembly GCA_024643655.1). Taxonomy (GTDB): domain Bacteria; phylum Bacteroidota; class Bacteroidia; order Chitinophagales; family Chitinophagaceae; genus JJ008. The sequence continues at coordinate 12,516 of JAHEMM010000026.1, forward strand.
TGCAAAAGTTAGAAACCATTTATTTCTAAATACTGATCTCTTTGGTTTTTCATGCTCTTTCCCTTCAGGTTTCATAAAGCTTACCGCAAATACTGGGTTAAAAATAAACGCTACAACTAATGATGCTGCCAGTGTAAGAATTAAAATTGTTGGCAGATAGATCATGAACTTTCCTATCAACCCTTTCCAGAATAACAATGGAAAAAATGGAGCCAATGTAGTAGCAGTTCCTGCCAATACAGGAATAAATACTTCCCCTGCGGCTTCTTTCGCACTTCGTTCAATCGGCACTTTGCCATTATTATAAATACGATGCGTATTTTCTATCACTACAATAGCATCGTCGACAATAATACCTAATCCAAAAAGCAAAGCAAAAAGTACAATGAAATTCAGCGTAACTGTACCACCTATAATACTATCAGCAACCGGCAAAAAGAGAAAGGCAACGAAAACACTCAATGGCACACTCAAGGCTACAAAAAAGGCATTGGTAACGCCCATAAAGAACATCAGAATAATCATTACTAACACAAATCCGATAATGATTGTATTAATCAATTCCCCAAAAGAAGTTTTTGTTTGCTTACTTTGATCGCCGGTAAATTCGACCCGTAGATCTTTAGGCAATTCCTCCGTTCTTTGTAGCTCTTCAACAGCTGCTTTTATTTTGTCGGCACAGTTAATTAAATTTTCTCCGGCTCTTTTTACAATATTGAGTGTAACGACATTTTTACCATCCAATCGGGCATAGCTATCTTTTTCTTTGATGGTATCTTTTATTTCAGCTATATCTCGTAAGTATACAGAAGCCCCTTGAGCACTTCCTCTTACTACAATATCCTGCATGTCAATAATAGAAGTAAATTGTCCTTTTACTTTTAGGGTACGCTTCATATTCCCTACTTCAATCAAGCCACCTGTAATATCATTATTTTCTCTTTTTATCGCATTTTCAACATCCATAAAACTAACTCTGGATGCAGTCATTTTATATGGATCTACATTTATCTGTATTTCCCTCTCTGGCGCACCTACTATTTCTGCCCTGGTCACTTCACTCAATTCTTCAAACTTATCCTGCATTTTATCAGCATACACTTTCAATTTCATCCCATCATAATCGCCGCTTATATTCACAAACATGATCGGCATTTCACTAAAGGCAAACTCCTGAACGTCGGGTTCCTTGGTTAAGTCGTTTGGAAGGTCGGCTCTTGCTTTATCAATTGCATCTTTTACTTTTTGTTTGGCCAAATCTGTTTTCACATCTGTATCAAACTCCACAACAATCAAGCTGTAATCAGACTGTGAAGTACTTTGAATTTTATTCACTTTTGCACCGCTAATTCCTTTCAGTTGTTTTTCTATTGGCCTTGTAACAAGGTTTTCAATATCCTTCGGCGAGTTCCCTACATACACTGTAGCAATAGATATGGTTGGTACAACAATATCTGGAAACTGCTCTTTGGGCATACTGTTAAACTGAATTAACCCATAAACACTAATAAGAATTGCAATAATATAAACAGCCGTTCTATTATTAACTGCCCAACTAGTAGGACCGAATTGTTTGAACTTGTCTTTTATACCTTCAAATATTTTCATCAGAAATATTTTAATAAATCAATTGATTTTTCTTGTTCATTGTAGCAAATGACTTAAGAGAATTATTTGCCCGTCTTGCGTTTTTCAAAATATCATCCCTTATATCGCTCTATTCAACGTCTCATTAGCTATTCATCATTTATATCAATTCGTTGTCAATGCCTGTCCATCATAAACTGTTTGATATCCTGCTGTTATTATCAAATCGCCTCCGTTTAATCCACTTTTAATTTCCATTAAACCATTATATGCTTCACCAGTAATAACTGTTTTTTTACGGGCAAACATTTTATCACCGCTTTTTTCCATTACATATACATACTTCGATGTTTCATCACTTTGTACAACATTTACAGGCACCGCTACAGTTGCTTTTACTTCATAGTCAAGTATTTTCATCGTTGCAATCTGGTTTGGTTTCAATGAAGGATCAGAGGGCAGTTTTGCTTCTACAACAAAAGCTCTGGTATTGGGGTTTATAGAAGCGCCAACAACACTAATTACAGAAGTAAATGGAGCCTGACCTGATCCTTTTATTTCTACTTCTACCTTCTCTCCTTTTTTTACTTTGGAAATATAAGTATCTGGTACATTGGTTACAATTTTAAGGTTACCTGCATTTACAATACGAATTCCTGAACCAGGCATTGCCGCGGATTGAGGAGAAAAGAACTCACCTACTTTTACATTCATCTCATCAATTACACCACTCATTCCCGCATATACATTCGACATATTTACTTGTTCCTGTGCTAATCTGACTTGTGCCTGTGCTGATCCTACTTGTGCTTGTGCAGCTCTTAGTTGTGCAGAAGCAGCATCAAAATCAGCTTTTGCATTTACTACTTGTATTTCTGCTCCAATACCTTGTTTCCACAAATTTTGGTATCTGGTATAAATCGACTGTGCCTGATCTACTCTAGCTTTTATTTGACCCATTTGTTGTTGTGCGCCAATTACCATTTGTTGTGCTGCAACTACTCCTTGCTTTGCCATAGCATCATCCAATTTCAAAAGGAGCTGTCCTTTACTAACACGATTTCCAAGTTTCGCAAAAACAGCTTTCACTTGTCCACCCTGCCCAGAAGGAGCTACATAACCAATTCCATCAGCATCAATTTTTCCTTGTAGCTCTATAAAATGAGTAAAGTCCTGAATGCGAAGGGTATCAACCGTTACTAATTTTTTTACAAGCTTTGCAGCCTCAGGGTCGGCTTTTGTAAGCTGATCTTCCAGTTTGCGGATATCCGCATCTAATGCAGATTTTTCTTTCTTCAATTTTTCAATCTTCACTTTAATATCTCCAATTTCACCTTTTTTATCTTTGGCGCCAGCACCACATGCAACAAGTGTTGCTGCAATTACAGCTCCGAAGAAAATTTTTACGATACTATTCATAGATTTTATTTTAGTAGCTATTAATATTTAATTAAAGTTTTCCGGTTGCTTTTACGAAATCTACTTTTGCAATAATTGCGTCATACAAAGCAGTGATATAATTTGTCTGTGCTGTTTTCATTTCTGTTTGAGCTGTATTGATTTCCATTTGTGAACCTGTTCCCATTTCGTATTTCTTTTTAGTTTGCTCAAATATTTTTTCTGCCAGTGCCATATTTTTTTTCTGAAAATCCATAGTAGAAATAGCAGAACGAAAATTATTTTTTGCTGTCATTACTTCATTATCAATAGATAACTTTAAGGCTTCTATCTGATTATCAATTTTTCTAACCTCCAGTTTTGCCTGTTCTATTTTTGACTTGATAAAAAACCCATTGAAAATGGGAGCAGTAAGTTTCAGTCCAACTGTAGCAATTGTGAACCAATCACCTCTTCGTGCAAAATCCCATTGATTTCTTTGTGCATTTTTGGCATATAAAGCGTTTAAGCTTATTGTTGGTATTTGACTTAGTTTATAACGACGTACATTATATTCGTTCAACGTTTTGCCAATTTTTGCAGATTGAAAATCTTTTCTGTCTTCGTAGGTATAAATACTTTTTTCCAGAATACCTTCCTTTATTTGATCATCAGTAAGTTCATCTGTTAGTATCAACTCATCCGAAATAGGCATACCTATTAGCATTTTTAAGCCATAATAGCCATTGGAAATAGTATTAAGTACTTTGATTTTTTCTGTTTGCAGATTTGTTAATTGCACACTTACTTTATCTATATCTAATTTTTCTGCAAATCCATTTTCATAAATTATTCGGGTGTCTTTTAATAACTTTTCTATAAGAGCAATATTTGCATCCAATAATTCAATTTGAGTCTTGCTAACAACAAGTTGATAATAAACTTTATAAATATTAGTCTTAATAACTTCTTCAGTTATTTCAAGATTCTTTTCTCTTAATTGTACAGCAGCTCCTCTGGCCATCAAGCCTACAAACACCTGCCCATCAAAAAGAATTTGCTGAAGGCTTATGCCAGCGGTAGTACTGAATTTGGAACCGAATTGTGCAGCTATAAAACCAAAATCATTCGGCATTACTATTGGTTGTCCATTACCGTCTTTTACCCCTTGATCAATTAATACCTGATATGTAGCTGGTGATATAAAATTAGGTACAACCTGTGTAGCCACACTTGGGTTGTATGCCGATTCTATACTTGCATTTATATGTGGATAAGCGTTTGAAGTAAATTCACGGTTTTGCTGTACTTGCAATTGCACATCTAATAATGCATTTTTAACGTTCACATTATTCTTTTTAGCATAATCTATTGCTTGCTGAATACTGAATTCATGTTTTACACTCTTTGATGTGTCAGACACCTGAGCAAGAGTCATCAATGGCAGTACACACATCAACGTAACTTGCAATAGTCTGTTATTTTTTACTCTCTTCATACGAAAGATTTTTTTGTCGTTGTTCATTATATTTTTGAATAAGCTTATGCCCTTTTATACTTGCTAAACCAAACACAAAGTTTTCCATAATTAATCCTGAAGTTTCTGCCAGGTTGTATTTACCCGGAGAGAATACGACAACGTTGAACGGAATCATCATTGATTCAATTCTGAATTTAGACATCACATCAATATTTACATCAGAGCGATATAAATCTTCCCTAATTCCCCATTCAATATTGTCATTAATTATTTGTAATAAAAACTTATCCTTGTGATTACGAAAAAGCTGGTATGCTTTATGATGAAATTTTTCAAGATCATACAGTAGCATTGGATTCATATTACTGAATTCCTCAATAATCCTTTCCATTGTAATAAAGATCTCATGTATGGCATTTGAAGCCTCTTTCTTGCAACTAATACAATCTTCCTGAATTTTATTGATATGCCTGTCAACTACCCCATGTACAAGTTCATCTTTATCAGCAAAATATTGATAAAGCGTTTTTTTTGACATCCCAAGATTGTTGGCAATGTCGTCCATGGAAACAGAGCGAATGCCAAATTGCATAAACAATTCTTCTGCCTTTATTAATATTCTGTCTTTTGTCTCCATATTTTGAAATCAGGACGCAAAACTATGGAAACTTTAAATGTAACCAAAGTTTCCACCCCTCTTTTTTTACCGTTCACCGATATTTTGGCCGGCTTTTAACCTTTTTTTTTACGCTACCTTAGCTATTAATTAAATTATGAACAAGCCAATCAAACCACAACCAAAGAGTAATCTTAAAAAAATTCTTCGATTTTTTGTTCAGGGAATAATAATACTTGCACCAATAGGAATTACCGGATATGTTCTTTATTGGCTTTTTGATTTGGTTGATGGTATTTTACGACCTTTTGTAAACATCCCAGGCCTTGGTTTTGTTTTAATCATTCTCTTTGTAATTCTGGTAGGATGGATAAGTTCCACATTCTTGATGGGAGGAGTAATCAGTTTCTTCGATCATATTTTAGAGAGAACACCTGGTATTAAATTTATTTATACATCCACTAAAGACTTTTTCGAAGCTTTTGCAGGCGATAAACGAAAATTCAACATTGCGGTAATGGCAAGTGTTTTTTCAGAAGATGTTTGGATTATTGGCTTTTTGACAGATGAAGAAATGGAAAAGTTTGATATGGGAGCCAATAAAGTAGCCGTGTATGTTCCTCAAGCCTATAATTTTGCTGGCCAACTCTATATTTTACCAAGAGACAAAGTGAAAAAAATAGAACATATCACTTCAGGTGAAGCAATGAAATATGCAGTTACTGGTGGGGTAGTAGATCTTGATGAGGAAAGAATTGAAGAGTCTAAAAAAGAAGAGTTAAGTAATTAGTATTGAATGAAAAAGGCTATTCTTTTATTGGTTTTTTCATTCATGGCGCAACACTGTTTCTGTTGGGGATTTTATGGCCATAGAAAAATCAATTATTATGCTGTTTTTTTATTGCCTCCTGAAATGCTAGTACTTTTTAAACCTCAAATCGACTTTTTATCTGAGCATGCAGTAGATCCAGATAAAAGAAGATATGCTATTCCCGAAGAAGGCCCAAGGCATTATATTGATATTGATCGTTATGGCACTTATCCTTTTGATTCACTTCCCAGAAAATGGGATGATGCTGTAGCAAAATTTTCAGAAGACACTTTACATGCGCATGGTATTGTTCCATGGTGGTTACAAACTATGCTAAGTCGACTGACTTTTGCATTTAAAGAAAAAAATCAGGCAAAAATTTTAAAATACGCTGCTGAGATCGGACATTATATTGGCGATGCTCATGTACCTCTTCATGCCAGTTCCAATCACAATGGGCAGTATACCGATCAAAAAGGAATTCATGGTTTTTGGGAAAGTCGTATACCTGAGCTTTTAGCGGAAAAAGAATGGGATTTTTTTATTGGCAAAGCCAATTATATTAAAGATCCTAAAGATTTTATCTGGCAAAGAATTTTGGAAAGTGCTGCAGCTTCCGACACTGTACTAAAATTTGAGAAACTACTGACTGAACAATTCCCCGGTGATCAGAAATATTCCTTCGAAGACCGTAACGGAATTACTATCCGGCAATATTCAACTTCTTTTACCAAAGCCTATGACGCAATGATGAAAGGAATGGTAGAAAAAAGAATGCGACAATCAATATTTGCAGTTGCTTCCTTTTGGTACACTGCATGGGTAAATGCTGGTCAACCAGACTTAAAAAAGCTTTCTAACAAAGAATTCTCTGAAACAGATCTAAAAGAATTTGAAAAATTAAACAATTCGTGGAAAAACACTTCGATAAAAGGCCGAGAACATGAATAAATACTCTTTTTTAAACTTTTATTCCTTCCAAATCTGAGTTACATCATTCTATTTTTTATTTTTACAAATACACCATTTTTATTCACACACAATATTTATGAAAAAATTTCTACCCCTTCTTTTGACGATGATCATTTCATCAGTTGCGTTATCTCAACATACGATCTATGATCTTATGGAGAGAACAGATATTACAATTACAGAATCTAAAACAATTGCAGATCGTTATTTTGATAGTGCAGGTACTGGTCGTGGTACTGGATACAAACAATATCAACGTTGGTTATACGAAAGAAAGTTTCATACCAATGAAAATGGTTATTTTATTTCGCCTCAAACAGAATGGAGCAATTATCTGCAAAGCAGAAATTCATTAATTGCAAGTAATGGCACAGCAGCCGGCAACTGGACAGAACTCGGTCCGGTTACATGGAACAGAACTTCAAGCTGGAATCCTGGCACCGGAAGAATAGCTGCTATGGCCATTCACCCTGCCAATGAATCTATTATCTATGTTGGTTCGCCGGGCGGAGGCTTATGGAAATCAATAAATGCAGGTTCAACCTGGACTCCTCTTACTGATGACAATTCATTATGGATGTCTATTTTTTCAATTACAATTGATCCATTAGATCAAAATATAATTTATGTTGGAACAAGTAATAGCATTCTATTAAAATCGACAAATGGAGGAGCTACATTTTCACCAACAGGTTCCGGACCTAGTGGAACAATTCGCAAAATTCTAATTCACCCAACATTAACGAATATTGTTTTCGCTTGCTCATCATCTGGTATTCATCGATCAACAAATGGAGGTGTTAGCTGGACATTAGTTCGTTCTGGAAGTAAAGAAGATATTGAATTCAAACCTAACGATGTAAATATTATGTATGCATCTGGGTCTGATGTTGTTCGTTCTATCGATAATGGAGTAAACTGGACTACCCTTGGTGCTGCGGAAGGAATTACTAATTCTGGAAGGACATTAGTGGCTGTTTCTCCTGCAAATCCAAATTATGTGTATGCTGTACAGGCAAGTGGTAGTTTATTTGGAAGAATGTATAAATCTACCGATGCCGGATTAACTTTTACAACTACTGTAATTGGCAACCCTGCAAGCGGAACCAATTTTTTTGGATATGAAACTAATGGAACAGGTACAACCGGGCAAGCTACATATGATATGGCATTGGATATTTCTCCTACCAATGCTGCCGAAGTTTATATTGCCGGAATTATATGCTGGAAGTCGATAAATGAGGGAAACACCTTTACTCCATTAACTGCATGGTCATTACCTAATAGTATAGGGTATAACCACGCAGATGTGCATGGATTATTCTGGATCAACAGTACTATTTATTCTATATCTGATGGCGGCATTTTTAAAAGTATTGATGCAGGTGATAACTGGATTGATATTTCTGTTGGCTTAGGTATCAGACAATTCTATCGCATTGCTAATTCTAAAACAAATGCCAATGTAATTACTGGCGGCGCACAAGACAATGGAAGTGCTACAAGACAAGCATCAGGCAGCTGGGTAGATTGGCTGGGTGCAGATGGAATGGAAGGACTTGTAAGCCCTACTAATCATTTAAAATTATGGGGTACTAGCCAGAATGGTTCTATCTACAGATCTGTTAATGGGGGAAACTCATATAGCGGTTTACCAAAACCTTCAAATGGCCAATGGGTGACTCCGTTAGAAATTCATCCTACTAATGAAGATATTTTATATGGCGGATGGACTGGTGTTTATAAATCTATAAACGGAGGCTCGAGCTGGACAAATATTTCAGGGGCGACTATCTCTACAACTCTTGCCGATTTAGCTGTAGCCCCTTCTAATCCCAATTTTATTTATGCTTCTAATGGTTCTGCTTTATATGTTACTACAGATGACGGTGCCACATGGGCAACAAGATCTGCTCCGTCAACCATAAATGATATTACAGTTGATCCCACAAATCCATCTAAAATCTGGATTGCCTGTAATAGCTCTACAAACAGAATTTTTGTTTCTACTGATGCCGGAGCAACGTTTACAAATATCTCGGCCAATCTTCCGTTTATTACTGCCAGAACAATAACCACCGATGATAATACTCCAAGAGGAATTTATGTAGGAATGAATATCGGTGTTTATTATCAACAAGAAGGAACAGGCTCATGGTCAGATTATTCTGATAATTTACCACTTGTTGCAATTAATGAGTTAGAAATTCAAAAAACAGCAGGAGTAATAAGAGTGGCGACGTATGGTCGGGGGGTTTGGGAAAGCCCATTAGCCCCGGTTGCCCCACCACAAGGATTTGATTTTACAACTCCAGCACCCGTTTCTGCAAACTGTCCAGCACCTACTACGATGTCTATAACTCTTGGAACAACAACATTTGGCGGATTTACAAATCCAATTACACTTACTGCAACAGCTGGTGTACCGGCGGGTACCAATATTAGTTTTGGTACAAACCCTGTAACACCGGGTAATAGTAGTATTGTTAATTTAAACAATGCAAATACTTTATCAGCAGGTTCGTATACTATTACCATTACAGGTACGGCTACTGGTACAGCTCCAAAAACAAGGGATATTACTTTTATTGTTACTGGAGGTACTGGTCCTATAATAACATCACAACCTACAAATCAAACAATTTGTAGCGGATCAAATACTTCATTCGCTATAACCTCTGTAGCAGCTACCACTTTTAAATGGGAGCTTAGCACAGATGGCGGGGCTACTTACATAGCTGTTGTTAACGGTGGTGTGTATAGCGGTGCAACTACTAATACGCTAACACTTACAGGTGCAACTGTAGCACTCAATAACTACCAATACAGATGTATCGCTTCCACTTTTTGTGGGATTACAAATTCAAATCCTGCGGTATTGACTATAAACACAGCACCTTCTGTAACCACTCAACCACAAAGCATTACTGTATGTTCAGGAAGTAATCAAACTTTATGCATTACGGCTACTGGTACAAATCTCACTTATCAATGGCAGTCATCCACAGCTTGTAACGGACCATGGACAAATATTACTGGAGCTACTTCAGCTTGCTTAACGGTAACAAATATTACTAGTACAACTTCTTATAAATGTGTAGTATCGAATAGCTGTGCTTCTGGCATTTCTTCGAATTGTGCTACGATTACAGTTTTATCACCCATAGTTGTAACTACACAACCACTAAACACAGAAGTGTGTTCTGGAAACAATACTAGTTTTTCAGTAGCCGGTAGTAGTAGTCAAACAATAATATATCAATGGCAACTAAGTGTAAACGGGGGAGCAAGCTGGGCTAACATCACCGGTGAAAATAACTCCACTCTTTCACTTAATGCAGTTATTACAGGAATGAACGGAAACCGCTATCGTTGTCAATTATCCAATACCATCTGTAGTACTCCTGTTTCATCAGGAGTAGCAATACTAACTGTTCGTCAATTACCAACAGTTGGATTGTCGGCAGCTCCTCTTACAAGTTTATTACCAGGACAGGTTACACTTTTAACCGCATCTCCAAGTTCATCTACGGGTGGCACTTTGACAACAAGTTGGTTTAAAAACAATTCCGCTTTTGCCAATACAGGCAATACTTATTCTGTTAATGTGGAGAATATTGGTAGTTATCAGGTAAAAATTCAAGAAAGCTTTACTAGTGGATTAACCTGCTCCAATCAATCTGCACTAGTTGCAATTGATGCAACAGCAAGTAGCAAATTGTTTATTTTCCCATCGCCAAACGATGGCCAGTTTAAAGTGGCCTACTACAATACTGAAGGAACTGCAACTTCCAGATCTGTAACAATATTTGATGGCAAAGGATCAAAAGTTTACGTAGCTAACTTTACTATTACTGGCCCTTATACTTTATTGAATATAGATATCAAACCTGCACAATCAGGTATTTATTACATAATAATTGGAGATGCCACTGGTAAAAAACTAGCAGAAGGAAAAGTACTGGTGCATTAATAAATTAAGAAATTAATTAAAATCCTGTCCTACAATAAAGGGCAGGATTTTTTATTAAAAAAAATAGTCAATCAATACCTTTGCGCCATGATTCACAATTTCAATGCTGGCCCTTCAGTCTTACCTAAAGAAGTTTTTGAAGAAGCTAGCCGGTCTGTATTAAATTTTAATAATACAGGGTTATCCATTTTAGAAATTGGTCATCGTACCACTTTGTTTGAACCAGTAATGGCGGAGGCAAGAGCTTTAGTTAAGGAGTTAATGAAACTTGATAATGATCATGAGGTTTTGTTTTTACACGGGGGTGCCACAACACAGTTTATGCAGATACCCATGAACCTGCTCAATGAAAATGAAATTGCGGCGTACACAGAAACAGGCACATGGGCAAACAAAGCTATAAAAGAAGCAAAAACATTTGGACATGTAGAAATTGTTGGTTCATCAAAAGAAAATAATTACAGATCTATTCCAAAGAATATTATTACACCACCAACAGCTTCTTACTTACATATTACAACTAATGAAACAATTGCCGGTACTCAATGGCATGCCATTCCATACGATTGTGGTGTACCATTAGTTGCCGATATGTCAAGTGATGTTTTTAGTCGCAATCTGAACTTTAATAAATTTGATTTAATCTATGCCGGAGCACAAAAGAATATGGGTGCAGCCGGGGTAAATCTTGTCATTGTAAATAAAAATATTCTTGGTAATGTAAAAAGAGTCATACCCACTATACTAGACTATCGTAATCATATCAACGAAGAAAGTATGCTTAATACACCTCCTGTATTTGCCGTATATGTAGCGATGCTTACTTTAAGATGGCTACAAAACAATGGTGGCATTTCCGCAATGGAGAAACTAAATAATAAAAAAGCTAATCTTTTATATAGCACTTTGGATTCACTTCCTTTATTTAAAACGCCTGTCAATATAGAAGACAGAAGTGAAATGAATGCTGTATTTACAATTGATGACAAAGAAACAGAAAATGAATTTCATGAATTATGTAAAAAAGAAGGAATGGTAGGGATAAAAGGCCATCGAAGTGTTGGTGGTTTCCGAATTTCTATGTACAATGCTCTTTCAATTGAAAGTGTAAAAGCAATCACAGATCTAATGAAATATTTTGCAAATAAAAAAGGATAACAACAATGGCAATTATTAAACCGTTCAATGCATTACGACCAAAACAAGAATTTGCTGAGCAAATAGCTTCAAAACCATATGATGTTTTAAATAGTGAAGAAGCCAGGGAAGCAGTTGGAAATAATCAGCTTTCGTTTTTACATATTACAAAATCAGAAATTGATTTACCGGCAGATATCGATACGCATAGTCAGCTGGTTTATGATAAAGCAAAAGAAAATCTATTAGACTTTATTAATAAAAAAGAAGTTCTGTTTAGAGAAGATAAACCTTGTTATTATATATACACTTTAGTCATGAATGGCCGCAGCCAAACTGGTCTTGTTTGTGCATCTTCAGTAGCTGATTACTATAATGACATAATAAAGAAACATGAATTCACCCGTCCAGAAAAGGAGAAAGACAGAATTGATCATATGACAACTATCAGAGCACAAACTGGAAATGTATTCTTGGCGTATAGAGATGTTGATGAACTAAATACATTGATTGAAAACTGGAAAACAAATAATCAACCCGTTTATGATTTTATTGCAGAAGATGGTATTAGTCATACTATTTGGATAGTAAATCAAGATGAAGCGATAGAAACAATCACCACTCTTTTTAACACAAAAGTTCCTTTTACATATATTGCCGATGGACATCATAGAGCTGCTTCAGCTGCAAAAGTTAGTACTACGTTTACTGATAGTGAAGATGCTAAATACTTTCTGACTACAATCTTTCCCGCAAGTGAATTGGCCATTCTTGATTATAACAGAGTAGTAACAGACATTAATGGTTTAACAACTGAGAAACTGCTTGCCAGGCTACAAGACGATTTTTATATAACCCTAAGTACAGAAAAAGTAAAACCCGCACAGCTGCATGAATTTGGGATGTATATTGATGGTCAATGGTATATTCTAAGTTCCCGAAAAGGGACATTTACAGAAGATCCGATTGGTATTCTTGATATAACTATTCTTTCCAATAATGTATTAGACAAATTATTGGGTATAAAAGATCAACGAACTGATAAAAGAATAGACTTTGTAGGTGGCATCCGGGGATTAAATGAACTAGAAAAAAGAGTAGATAGCGGAGAAATGAAAGTCGCATTTAGCCTTTATCCTGTTACCATTGAACAATTATTTGATATTGCAGATAGTGGCAACGTAATGCCTCCAAAAACCACCTGGTTTGAGCCTAAACTGAGGGATGGACTACTTACACATCTTATTTAACAAATTGCTCTCCTGAAATATTTGTTATTTTGCAACAGAGGCGTTATTTCAAACGTCTCTGTTTTTTAAAATTTCAGCATGAAACTTGCATTAAAATGATAAACAATTATTAATGAAAAAGTCGCTTTTCTTTATTTGTTTTATAACTGCATCTCTATTAGCTTTTGCACAGCCAGAAGATTCGAAAACAATGCATGAAAATGCAAAAGCTTTTATGAGAACAGGGGATTTCGACAATGCAATTCTAATCATTACAAGAGCATTAGAGCAGGATAAAAATAATCTTGAATTGCAAAAAGATCTGGTGATGTCTTTATTTCTAAAAAGAGATTATCAAAAAGCATTAATAGGCGCTGAAAAACTTATCGAACGAGATGATGCGGATGTTGTTTGCTACCAAATAGCTGGAAATGTTTACAAATCTTTGGAACAAGTAAAGGACTGTGAAAAGATGTATAAAAAAGGGCTAAAGAAATTTCCAAAAAGCGGCCCTCTTTATAGCGAATATGGAGAGTTACTTTTTGCAATTAAAGATTTTTCTGCTATACAGCTTTGGGAAAAAGGGATTGAGGTAGATCCGGGATATGGAGGTAATTATTTTAATGCCGCCCTTCATTATTTTTATGCTAAAGACAAAGTATGGAGCCTTATATATGGTGAAATATTTGTAAATATGGAAAGCCTTTCAGAAAGGGGTATTGCAATGAAACAACAGCTTTTACAGGCTTATAAAGAAAAATTATTTGAGGAAGCAGATCTGATGAATGGTGCTGAAAAAAATAAAAGCGAATTTGCAAAAGCATTTCTTCTTAGCATGAGCAAACAAGCTTCTTTGGCTAACAATGGAATTTCTGTAGAAACATTATCAATGATTCGTACCCGGTTTATTCTGGATTGGTATGCAAATAATGCAGCAAAATTTCCGTTTAAATTATTCGACTATCATAAGCAACTGATTGCCGAAGGAATGTTTGATGCTTATAATCAATGGTTGTTTGGAGCTACAGAAAATCTAGCTGCTTACGAAAATTGGACTAAAAGCCACAGTGAAGAGTACAGTGGATTTAATGCATTTCAAAAAAACAGGATTTTTAGAATGCCTTTCGGGCAGTATTATCAAAACTTATAAATTTTAAACCCTATTTTGAGGCTCCGTTAATTAAAAACGGAGCTTTTTTTATGTTCTAATTTTTCTTAAATTGTCATTCGATTATCTTTTCCAAAGACTTCGAATTATTTTTAAGGCCTATTTTTTTTCAAAACAACGATTGCAAATGACAGAACCAAAAAGACTTTTTGATTTTATTGATTATAACCTAGAAAGAAATCCTTTAGAAGATATGTTGGTTGGGAAAGAGGGTGGTCAATGGAAAAAGTATAGCACTGCAGATTGTAAAGGGATAATTGACAATTTGAGTGCCGGATTATTAAGTTTGGGTATCAGCTGTGGAGATATGACTCCAGAAGGAAGAGATAAGGTTGCGATTCTTTGCAAAAACAGACCTGAATGGATCATGCTTGATTTAGCTGTTCAGCAAATTGGTGCTATTCTTGTTCCTATTTATCCCACAATTAATGTTAATGAACTTCATTTTGTATTAAGTGACGCTCAGGTAAAAATAGCATTTGTAAATGATGAAGATTTATTTCTAAAGGTGGGTAGCCTTAAAGAAAAAGTTCCAAGTTTAAATCACATTTTTACTTTTGAGCATGTGCAAAATGCGAGATTTTGGAAAGAAGTAACATCTTTAAGTACACCAGAGGGTGTTATTGAAGCCAAAAAAATTGCAACTACAATTGATTACGAAGATTTAGCTACTATAATTTATACATCTGGAACTACAGGAACACCAAAAGGTGTAATGTTATCACATCGCAATATTCTTTCAAATGTAATTGCAAGTTCGCCATGCTTTCCGCCTGGAAACGATCTTCGCTCTTTAAGTTTTTTACCCATGAATCATATATTTGAAAGAATGGTGACTTACTTATACCTTTTTAATACCACTTCCATTTATTATGCAGAAAGTTTAGATACAATTGGCGAAAATCTTAAAGAAGTAAAGCCAAACATGTTTACAACAGTGCCACGCCTTTTGGAAAAAGTCTATGATAAGATCATGCAAAAGGGTAATGAATTATCAGGCATAAAAAGAAAGCTTTTTTTCTGGGCACATGATCTTGCAGAAAAATTTGAGATCAATAAGAATCAAGGATTTTGGTATAATATTCAATTAAGTATAGCCAATAAATTAATTTTTAACAAATGGAGAGAAGGTCTGGGTGGTAATTTAAAATGTATTGTAACAGGTGGTGCTGCCTGCCAGGTTAGGCTTATCCGCATTTTTACTGCAGCAAATATTCCAATTATGGAAGGATACGGCTTAACAGAAACTTCGCCGGTAATTTCTGTAAACAGGTTTAATGAAGATGGAAGAAGATTTGGATCTGTAGGTCCGTTAATTGAAGGAGTAGAAGTAAAAATTGCTGAAGATGGTGAAATACTTTGTAAAGGTCCAAATGTAATGATGGGCTATTACAAAAGACCTGACCTTACCAATCAGGACATAGTTGATGGATGGTATCATACTGGCGACATTGGTATACTTTCTGAAGATAATTTCTTAAAAATTACCGATCGGAAAAAAGAATTATTTAAGACAAGTGGAGGCAAATATGTGGCACCTCTTGCCATTGAAAACAAATTGAAAGAATCTCCATTTGTAGAACAGGTAATGCTCGTTGGTGCTGATAGAAAATTTGTTAGCGCATTGATCGTTCCGTCATTTCCTAATTTACATGATTGGGCAAGAAAGAACGGTATTCCAGAAATGAGTAATGAAGAACTATTGGAAAATTCCAAAGTAAAGGATATGCTAAAAGAACTTGTTGAAAGTTTTAATAAGTTTTTTAACCATGTAGAGCAGGTAAAGAAATTTGAATTACTTCCTGATGAATGGAGTGTTGATACTGGTGAGTTAACACCGAAAATGTCATTGAAAAGAAAAGTAGTGATAGAAAAATACAGAGATGCTATTGAGCGGATTTATGCTTAGGCTTGTATTGATTATTTTTTCTTTTTAGCAACTGAATCCCTTTTCCCCCGTTGCAGCATTTTTTGTACCATCTCGTCATATTTTTGTTGAGCTTCTCCAGTAAACATTTTTCTAACGGTTCGAAAATGGTTGATAGTAAGTTTATCTGCCCGAATCTGTTTTTCTGTTATACTATTTGTATACACAGCAACAAGACTATCATTTAGATTTTCTTCTTTTATCAAACTAAACAATGCTTGCCTTGTGGTTCGTATAGAATCAAAAATAGGGCGAACCCTGGCAAAATGTGCTTCCCTTAAACTATCAAATTCCTTTTTTGCTGTTTCATTCATACCCAACTCATTCACCATTTTCTCAAAAGCAACTTTACCCCCATCCCTTTGTGGTATTTTTTTATTCTTTTCCATCACCATAAATACCACCAATGTTATGTTAACAACAAGCAAAAGGATAACAGCAATTAAAAGAAATTTATTTGTAGAATTTTTCATTTTCAATTATTGATTGATCTCGTATGTGAGATTCGAATTGATTTTGTATTCGGCTGCAATTGATTGCATAGTGTCTGTATCTGTTGTTGCAGATTGACTAGAAGATCCTTTAATTATTGCAACAGCATTAATTGTCAGCACTAATAATAAAATACTTAAAATATAAACAGGACGAAGAACTAAGGATTTACGACGCTTACTTAGCAATTCGTTTTCCATTCTGGCTTTTAATCGGGTGTAAAAGAAGTCGGGAGCCGTCGCCTTTTGGATATTATCCAAACTCCCAATTATCTCTTCAATTTGTCTATTTTTTTCATTTTTCATGATACGTATTTTTTGACGTTAATAGCTCTTAAAACTTTCGTATTCATTTCAGTTAACTGACATCTTTTTCAAGTATCTTTCTAAGATTTAGCTTGGCTCTATGCATTAATGACTCTACAGCTGCCAAACTTGTATTCATAGTTTCACTAACTTCCTGATAACTAAGGTCTTCTAATTTATGTAGGGTAAATGCTACTTTTTGATTCTCGGGTAATTTTGCAATAGCCTTAAATAATTTAGCAGCATTTTCCTTTCTATCCATTGCCACTCCTGGATGATTAAAATCAGGTATTTCGTACATCGGCTCATTATTATCACCAAAAAGCCTTTGCATAAAGCCAAATCTCTTTTTACTTTTTCTACTTCTAAGTAGGTCTAATGACCGGGTCGTTGCAATTCGGTACATCCATGTAGATAATTTTGATTCGCCTTTAAATGAGTCAATTGACTTATAAACCTGAATAAACACTTCCTGCGCTACATCTTCAGCATCTTCAGCATTTTGGACAATACCAATCGCTGTATTAAAAATCCTATCCTGGTAGGTTGTAACCAGAAAACGAAAAGCATTTTCATCTCCGTTTCGAAGACCTTCTATCAATTCTAATTCTGTCAACAGTTGAAAGGTTTGATTTTAGACGCTGTAACTTACGAAAACATGCTCGGTTTCCTATATTTGCACACTCTTTCGTATTAA